>CAYWCB010000229.1:0-3085 GCA_964456615.1 uncultured Eubacteriales bacterium
GACGGCGCGAACTGGACAACGCTCGCCTCGGGGACAACTCGCTCGAGCGGAGTCTTCGAGTACTCGTTCTCGCCCACCGCGAGTACGCGTCTGCGCGCTATCACCAGTCAGACACAGACCCACTTGGCTGGCACGAGCGACTCGCTCGTTGTCGATCCTGCTAGACATGCGATTTCGGTTCGAGGTACCGTCTCTTCCCCCTCGCCTCGGTACGGGAGTCGGGCCACGGTCAGGTGGTCGGTGGTCGACGGCGGGGGACGGCCGGTCGAGGGACTGGCTTGGCGCGCGCAGTACTCGTATGACCGCAGGAACTGGCGGACCGCATCACAAGGCGTTACCTCGTCGAATGGCGCCATCACGTATGCGTTCAGCGCGACTCGCTCGGTTCACGTAAGGGCTGTCGTCGAAGGAACCGCAGTGTGGCAATCGGGAACGAGCGCTTCGATACGCCTGCTGCCACGTCATGCGTTGGGGCGGCCTTCAGTTCCGAGCCGTGCTGTCCGGAACAAGCGGTTCACAATCTCGGGGAGCGTGATGCCCCCGCACAAGTCGGGTACCCTGCGCGTGACGGTCTTCGCCAAGTACCACGCTGGTGGTCGGTGGCGCGACTACTCCCGGAAGATCACGGCGAGAGTGGTGACGTCTCAGGGGAGAACGAGATACGTCGCGTCCTTCGCGCCGCCGCGGGGAAGAACGTACTGGTTGTTCTACGCGGTTGCTGCCAAGGATGCACTGCATGGCACGTCACCGCCATCAAACTACAGCCGCTACGTGTACGTGCGGTAATCCATCGCCTGAGGCTCGCACGGGGAGCGCCGCGCAGGTCGCACTGCCCCGCAGCTCCGGCAGCACGACGCGAGCCCTCGGCGGCTGCGCCTAGGGTGGCTTCGTCGGCTTGGGCGGGATGGGTGGCTGCGTCTTTCTCGTGGTCCTGCGAGTGGTTGACGATGTGCCCGTCCCGGTTTTCGGCTGCGGCGGCTTCCGGACGACTACCTTCACGGACGCACTTGACGCGCCAGAGCGAGAGTCGCTGCCGGGGAAGCGCGCTCGGTACCAGGAAGTGCCGCTGGGTGCTATTGCGAAGGAGAACGTGCCGCTGCGGCTCGTCTCGACCCCCAGCGCCCTGCCCCACGAATGCCCGTCGCTGGAAGCCTCGACGAACAGGCGCGTGTTGCCGATCGGCTGGCCTGAAGACGAGCGAAGTGTTCCCGAGAACCTCACCGACTCACCAGCGACGAGCTCCGAGGCGTCCGACTTCAGTGCAACGACGCTCTTCGCAGGGCTCACGAGGATTGAGACGGCCTCGGACGTGCCTGCCAGGTAGGTCTCTGTCGATGACGTCACCACCCGCACCTTGATCGCCTTCGTTGGCGCGAACGAATGCTTGTACTCACCGTCAGCGTTCGTCTCCCCTGCGCCGACGGTAGTCCAGACGGATCCGTCTGGAGAGGACTGCAGGGTGATCGGGACGTCGACGGCGGGGACCCCTTCGGTTGCTTCCGCGCTCCACACCGTGGACACCTTGGCGCCGGCCACGACCCTCGCAGGTGTTGCCAGCCCCGTGAGCGTCAGCGCCACGCGCTCTGTCTTGGTGACGGGGCTGTCGTCTCCACCACTATCGTCTGCGCCGCTGCGTGCCTTCCAGACGGCGTAGCCGACGATCGCCGTGACGCTCATGAGCGCGACGAGAGCCAGAAGTCCTCTGCGGCGCGACCTGGCGCCTCCGGTCGGCTCAACGCCCGGCGCGGTCCAAGCGTCTGCATCCTGGGTCTCGCCGGCTGCCGGCATCTGGTGAGGGGCTGCGGAGTCCCTGTCGCCGTCCGGTGAGGAGATGTCGGGGCGGGGCAGCGCTGGCTGGCCCGCATCAGCGGCAGCAGAGTCGGCAGCGTCCGAACGCTCCGGCCCCTCGCCGTCCGCTCTCTTCGGTGGCGTCACGGACAGCGCCCACGCCTCGTCAGGTTCGATCGGCGGTGCGACCGTCAGTGCCCGGTTGATGGCCGGCTCGGCCGTGCGCTCGCCAGTTGACTCGGAGAGCGTGTCCCATCTGCTCTCGTTGCCTTCCTCGCCATGAGCATCCATCGCGAGCGGCCTGCGGGCAAGCAGCACCTCGAGTCGCACGCCGCTCAGGGTCTCGAATCTGGGGTCTTCGAGGAGCGCGGTCCGCATCTCTCCTGGCGAAGCGAATCGCTGGTCAGGGTACTTGCGCATGGCCCTTTCGATGACGCTAGCGAGCGCGGCCTCCTGTGGGCTCGATCCGACCTGCGGGACCGGGACGGGCTCGTGTGCCACACGGTAGAGGACGGTGGAGACGCTCGTCTCACTCGGGTCGCCGAACGGGTTGCGCCCGACAAGCATCTCCCAGGCCACGACTCCTGCCGAGAAGACGTCGGTGCGGCTGTCGACTTCGGTGCCCGAAACCTGCTCGGGCGACATGTACCCCGGCGTGCCGACAACGAGTCCGGCGACAGTGAGCACTCCTTGTTCTGGAAGGTGGGCGATGCCGAAATCAGTGAGCTTCACTCGACCGTCGAGCGTGACGAAGATGTTCTCGGGCTTGATGTCCCGGTGGATGACGCCGCGGGAGTGCGCGAACTGCAACGCATCGAGCAGCTGAATGAGGACCGCGGCGACCTGCTCGGCGGCGACCGGTCCCCCTGTCTTCAGGAGTGTGGCAAGCGTCTGACCTTCGAGCAGCTCCATCACAAGTACGGGCCGGCCGTCATACACCTCGGCTGCGTGCACGGTCACGATTCCGGGGTGGTTCAGCCGGGCGGCGGCGATACCTTCGCGCACGAAGCGTTGCGAGAACTCCTTCGCCTGCTGTTCGCTGAGGGCCAGCGGGATGATTGGCTCCTTGAGGGCCACTTCCCTGTCGAGCTTCGTGTCGTGCGCTCTCCAGACAACTGCCATCGAGCCCCTGCCGAGGCGGCCCTGCAGAACGTATGGCCCGAGTGTTTCAGTCATGTCGTTGATGAGACGGCGCGTCAGACGCCGTGGTTCACCCCCCTTGTGACTTGTGATTATGGGGCAAGCGCGAGGGAGGTGGTAGGCAAGTGGCCTCGGGGTGCCTACGAATCGGGCGGGG
>CAYWCB010000230.1:0-3078 GCA_964456615.1 uncultured Eubacteriales bacterium
AGCTGAGACTTCGCTCAGACGACGACCAGAACCTCTCCCCCTCGCACCCTGACCTCGTACGTCCTCACGTCTGCGTTCGGGTGATCAGTCGTGCCGTCCCGGACGTCGTAGTGCCAGCCGTGCCACGGGCACATGACGACGTGGCCGTCGAGATAGCCTTCCGCGAGCGGGCCGAAAGCGTGACGGCAGAGATTCGAGAGCGCGAAGAACTCGCTGTCGACGTGGAAGAGCGCGATGTCGCGTTTGCCGACCCTAACGTGTATCGAGGTTCCCTCGGGCACGTCTTCGGCGAGCGCAATGGGCACCTCGACCGGCCCTTCTGGCTCCTCGATCACGCCGAGCAGTTCGAGCCCGTTCTCAACGTCGGTGCGGATGAACAGCCCGCACCAGCACTTCCGCAGACCGGCGAACTGCTCTCGCCAGAACGGTATGCACGGACAGACGATCTGGAGGTCCTCCTTGGGATCGCCGGAGCGAACCCGGCAGGGGCAGTAGACGTCGCCCTGCGCCTCGAGGATCTCGAGCTCGGAGGCGAGCACCTCGTTCACGAAGTCCTCTTCGGTGTTGAACTTGTAGCCCAGGCGCGCCGCGAAGGGCCCCATGTACGCCTTGAGGTCATCGATGGTGGTGCCTGGGCCGAACATCCGCCGCGGGGGGCGGGCTGGCGTGTCGTTCGCAGATCGAGGGCGCTCGACCTCGGCGGTCACAGCCCCAACAGCTCCTTGATGCGCGCCTTGTTGAACCCGACGATGACCTCTTCGTCGACCACCACCACCGGGAACGACGCGCCGCCCGAGATGCTACGCACCTCGGCGACGGTGTCGTCCTTCTCCTGGCCCTCCAGCAGGTCGACCTCGGTGAGGTCGTACTCGACGCCGTTCTCGTCCAGATAGCGGCGAGTCATCCGACAGTACGGGCACGTCGACAGCGCGTACAACTTGACCTGCATGGCTCCTCCTTGCGTCGGAAGACGCGGGCGCGCGTCGGGCATTCGACAGAGTATGTTCCCCGCCGGACGGGCTCCGCTCATCCGGGCGCCCCTGTCCTCGCCGTCGCGTACAATCGCACCATGCCGAGCCCGCCGAAGACGACCATCCAGCATACGCTGCGCGTCACCTTCCTCGGTTCGGGCTCCTCCGGCAACGCGACCGTAGTCACCGACGGCGAGACCACCTTGCTCGTCGACTGCGGCTTCTCCACGCGCGAAGTCGTCCGCCGACTCCACGCGCACGGGATCGACGCCGAGTCGATCTCGGCGATCCTGGTCACGCACGAGCACACCGATCACGTCAGCGGTGTCGAGGTGTTCGCTCGACGGTTCGGATGCTCGGTCTGGGCCACGTCGGGCACGCGCCGGGCCGCCCACCTCGACCGCCGCATCGCCGACGTGCGAACGGTGAGGTCCGGGGAGACCACGCGCGTGGGCACCTTCGACGTTCTCGCATTCGAGACATCGCACGATGCGACCGAGCCGGTCGGATTCGTGGTGGGCGACGGAGCGTGCGGTCGCCTCGGTCTCGCCACCGACATCGGGGCGTTCTCTGATGAAGCCGCCGAGGCGCTTCGCGGATGCGAGGTCCTCGGGATCGAATGCAACCACGACGCGGACATGCTCGCGACCGGACCCTATCCGTTCTTCCTCAAGCAGCGGATCGCGTCGGCGCGAGGCCACCTCTCGAACTCAGATGCCGCCGCTGCGCTCGAACGCGTAGCCGGCGATCGGCTCGTGCACGTGTACGCCATGCATCTCTCGCGCACCAACAACACTCGCGACCTGGCGCACCACGCGCTGTCCGCGCGACTCGCATCGCTTGGACTCGACGTGCCGGTGACGGCGGTCGGGCAAGGGTGCGCCGCGTCCGATATTTCGTAGTCGAAGCGCCTGTCTAGTCTCGGGCGCCGTCGGTCGTATCCCCGACCGATTCCGTCCCCACGATCTCCTCGAGAACGGCGACGGCGCCGTCATCGTCGGCCACAGTCCGAGCGCCCCGCTCGACCGCCGTCCGCCACAACTCCGCGGCGACGCCGCGGGCGAAGTCGCGCCCCTCGATCTCCCCGACGAGGACCAGCTCTCGACCCGACTCGACGACCGCCCTCAGGTTGTCGACGTTCGCGCCACCGAAGGGAACGCTGGAGACGACGACGGCGTCAGCAACCGACGCCAGCTCTCGCACGCGCTCGCGCGCGCGTTCCTCCATGGCCGCGTAGGGCGGCAGGCTCACCCGGGTCAGACCGAGCGCCGCGGCCACACCCTCGTCCACGTCCCCGACGTTGACGGCTGCCACGAGCACCTCGAATCCAGCGAGCGAGAGACGGCGCATGAGAGCGGCCCCGCTCCCGGACCCCGCCACCAGCAGCACCCGCCCGCGACCGCCGACCGCGCGAACCGAGTCCTCGCGAAGGACCGGGGTGACGCTGACGGTTCCCGTCACCGGATCGGTCCCGACGACCGCCCGCACGCCGAACACGTCGCGAAGCGTCTCAGTCGTGATGACGTCCGCGGGCGGGGACGCCCGTCCCACGGTGCCTCGCACGACGACAGCCAGTCGATCGCTGTAGCGCGACGCCAGGTCGAGGTCGTGGAAGACGACCAGGACGGCCAGCCCGCCATCGGCGAGGTCGCGCACGAGATCGAGCACCTGTAGACGATGGTTGAGGTCGAGGTGGGAGACGGGCTCGTCGAGAAGCAGCACCCTGGGCTCCTGCGCGAGCGCCTGGGCGAGCGCAAGGCGCTGGAGGTCGCCTCCCGACAGCGTATCCACGGGCGTCTCGGCGAGCCTCCACGTGTCGGTGACGCGCATAACCCGCTCGACGACCTCCCGGTCGACGTGCCCTGGCCGCTCCAGTCTGCCGAGGTGGGGATTGCGGCCCATCTCGACGAAGTCGCGGGCAGGGAAGGAGAACGTCGCCGAGACGGTCTGCGGCACGACCGCGACGATGGCGGCACGAAGGCGTGGGGTGAGCTCGCTTAGCGACTCCCCGGCGATCAGGATCCGCCCACCCGTGAGGCGCGCGCCACCCGAGACAGCGCGCAACAGCGTGGACTTGCCGGCGCCGTTGGGTCCGACAAGGCCCACC
>CAYWCB010000231.1:0-3067 GCA_964456615.1 uncultured Eubacteriales bacterium
CCCTGTCTTCGTCGGCTCCGCTACTACCCTGCAGGGCGTGGAGGACCTCATGGACGAGATCGTCGGGTTCTTCCCGGCGCCGAGTGACCACCCACCGCTCGAGACGGTCGATGATGAGAGCATCCCCTTCTCCTCATCCGGTGACGTGTCCGCACTCGTGTTCAAGACCCTGTCCGACCCCTACGTCGGGCGCATCAACTTCGTCAAGGTGGTCACCGGGACGCTTGGCCGCAACTGCGAACTCACCAACTCGCGCACGGGCAAGAAGGAGCGCGTCGCGCACGTCTTCAAGGCGACGGGCAAGGACATGACCGACGTGGACGGTGTCGCAGCCGGCGATATCGGCGTGCTGACGAAGCTGTCCGACACGTTCACCAACGACACGCTCTCTGCCAAGGGCGCCGTGAAGTTCGCACCGCTGCCGATGCCCGAGCCGCTCTATCCGGTGGCCATCGTCGCCAAGACGAAGGCCGACGAGGACAAGCTCGGTACCGCCCTCAAGTCCATTGTCGACGAGGATCCCACCCTCATGATGAGACGTGATGAGGAGACGCACCAGACAGTGCTGTCCGGCCTCGGGGACACGGCCATCGACGTCGTGCTCTCACGCCTGCGCGAACGGTTCCACGTCGAAGCCGAACTCGAGGAGCTGCGCATCCCCTACCGCGAGACGATCCGCAAGACCGCCACCGCGCAGGGCCGGCACAAGAAGCAGACCGGCGGTTCCGGGCAGTTCGGAGACTGCTGGCTGCGCCTGGAGCCCAATCCCGGCGCCGGTTTCGAGTTCGTCGACGAGATCGCCGGCGGCAAGATCCCCCGGCAGTTCATCCCAGCCGTCGAGAAGGGCGTCGTGGCCACGATGGCTGAGGGCGTGCTCGCCGGATACCCAGTAGTCGACGTGAAGGTCGCCGTCTATGACGGGAGCTACCACAGCGTCGATTCCTCCGAGATCGCTTTCAAGACCGCAGCCCGCATCGGCTTCCGCGCCGCCGCCGAGAAGGCCGACATGGTCCTGCTCGAGCCCATCGCGGCGCTAGAGGTCGAAGCACCCGAGGACTACGCGGGGGCGGTCATGGGCGACATCTCGTCCAAGCGCGGGCGCATCCTGGGTATGGAGCCATTGGAGGACGGCGGACAGAGCATACGCGCTTCCATCCCCTACGCCGAGGTCGTTCACTACTCGACCACGCTCCGCTCGATCACGAGCGGGACCGGCTCGTACACCATCAACGTCGAGTCGTACGAGGAAGTCCCCCACGACATGGCCAAGAAGGTCATCGACGCCGCGGCGAAGGCGAAGGCCGAGGGTCACTAGGGGCCTGAGTCCGAGCGCAACACGAGAGGGACCGGTCAGCTGGCCGGTCCCTCGTTTCTTGTACGTGGCGCCCTCTGTAGGATTCGAACCTACGACCTTCTGCTCCGGAGGCAGACGCTCTATCCCCTGGGCTAAGAGGGCGCTCGAGCGAAAACGCACTCTACCATACACCCTAGGTACTACCAACGTCGTGGCTGTCCATCCGGCGTCGGCCCGTTCGCTCGAGACACCTCGTGACCTCCTCGACGCCACGCAACTAGACTGAGTCAAGGCGTTCGCTCACGAGGAGGCCACACTGTCTGAGTTCAAGACACTTCTGATTGTGAATCCCGAAGCGCGTCACGGCGAAACGGCATCGCTCATCCCGGTCATCGAGAAGCTCCTGGAGAATCTGCCGCACGACACGGCGGTCACCGAGCACATAGGCCATGCCGCACGCATCGCTAGGGGGGCGATGGGGTACGGCCTGGTCGTCGCCGTCGGAGGGGACGGTACCGTTCACGAGGTCCTCAACGGACTCATGCACCACACCCCGGAGCGCCGTCCCGCCCTCGGTCTGCTGCCGACAGGATCCGGCAACGACACCCGCCGCACGCTCGGCATCCCGGCCGATCTCGCGGCTGCCGCGCTCGGATTGACGACCGGTGAGCGGCGTCGCTTCGACGTCGGACGATGCAACGGCATCTACTTCAACAACAGCTTCGCTGCCGGACTCGACGCGAAGGTCACCGCGAAGGCCGTCGAGTACAAGGTCACCAAGCACCGGGACGGCCTGTGGCTCTACCTGACTGCCCTTCTCCACGTGCTTGCCCACGATCTCGACAGCTTCCCGATGTCGATAGCCTTCGACGGGGCGGCGCCCTACGACAGCCTCATCATCGCCGTGACCAACGGCACGACCTATGGTGGAGGATTCCGTATCACGCCCGACGCGGTCCCGGACGACGGCGTCTTCGACGTATGCATGATCGACCCGCTCTCGCTTCCGGGCGCGCTCGCCCGTCTGCCGTTCGTCGTGTTCGGCAAGCACACGCACATGAGGCCGGTCCACATGTCGCGACACGAGTCGATCACGATCGATGCCGAAGGACCGATCCCCGCACAGATAGACGGCGAGGTGCTCTTGGAGACACGCTACGAGATCGACATGCTGCCGCGTGCCATTGAGTACATCGTGCCCAGGACGACCGCGTGAGCATCGCTCCGCACATTCTCGGTCTTGGTTGGCCTGCGGCCGACTGGCAACTGCTCGCGGCGTTCCTTGCTGTCGCCTACCTCATCGGCTCTCTGCCGTTCGCCTACATCATCGTGCGTATCGTCACCGGCGAGGACATCACCGTCCACGGCACGGGCAACGTCGGCGCGATGAACGTGCGCCGTTCGACAGGTTCCTGGGGATGGTTCGCCGTCGCCATGCTCGCCGACGCCCTCAAGGGCTTCATGCCCGTCCTTCTCGCGCAGATCGCCGTTGACCACCCCGGATGGCTGGCGGTCAACGTAGCCGGAGGCGCGACCATCTCCACCGCGAACCCCCAGTTGTCCGTGCAGGTTGCGGTCGCCGGAGTGGTCCTCGGCCACAACTACTCCTTCTTGATGGCGCTCGTCACGAAGCACTTCACCCGGACCGGCAAGGGTCTCGCCACGGGTGCGGGCGCACTGCTCGTCTACGACTGGCGGTACTTCCTCGCGGTGCTCGTCGTGGGACTCCTCGTCATCGCGATCACCCGCTACATGATGGCCGGGCAGGTCGCC
>CAYWCB010000232.1:0-3059 GCA_964456615.1 uncultured Eubacteriales bacterium
CCCGCGGCCCGACCCTCACGAGCCGGCCCTCTCCTTCTCGCCTACGCATCTTCCTCACAGTCATGCGCGAGAGCACCGCGACTTCCGCCGGACTGCGTGGTTTGCGCCGGCGCATAGGGCGCTGCGCCAATTGTGCGATCAGACGCGTCGTGTTGCGAGGTCTTGCCACCCACGTGTCGTAATCCATGTCTCGCATCATCGGTCACCCAGCATGCGCTCGAGTCGTTCGAGCACGTCCTCTTCAGCGGCTCGTTTCCTCAGGTATGGCAGGTCCACGTCGGTCGCACCCCTGAGCAGTATCTCCGCCCACTCGCACGACTCTTCGTGATTCCAGAACACGCACGCGCTCAGCCTGTCCACGATGAGGTCTTCGACACCGATAATGCAGGCCCTGACGTCTTGGACGCGAACGCACACCACGTGCTCCAATTGAGCTGGAGAGAGTCGGCTGCCGGGAACTTCGACCACGAGGTTCAGCGGCTCATCGAACCAGTGCCGCCCTTCCCGCTCGAATCCCCACGTCCCAAGAACCTCGGCAACGGGCTCGGAGGCCCCGGCGAGATCCACGTCCAGCGTGGGGTAGTCGCCGTCACTGTAGAACTCGACGGCATGCCCGCCCACAACGACCGGTGGTGGCCATCCCAGACCCTCGACGGCCTTCGAAAGCAGCCCTATGAACAGGATGCGGCGACGCAGAGTCTCCTCCGTCCCCGAGAGAAGGCCCTCGAGCTCGGCGCGAGGAGGAATCGGCGCGGTCTCGGCCATCGTCAACGGCCGGTCGACGCCCGCGTAGGTGTATGGCCCGGGCACGAAGGTCCCGTACTCGGCCCGACTCTCGCCCGAACGCGCCGCGAGCCACGCCTCCAGATCAGAGCGCCTGACCCGCCACAGCCGGCCGACCTTGACCGCTGGCAGATTACCAGAGCGCACCTTGTTGTAGACGGTGCGCCGGCTCACCCCGAGGTACTCGGCGACATGAGGGATGTCCCACAGTTCATCCATGGGAATATACTAGCACCAATAGGCGTTTACAGGAAAGCCGCACCGATGGTCGTCGCCGGCGTAGCCACGCTGCGGACAACGCCCGCAGCGAGAAGGCCCCTACCCCAGCTCGGTCCGAACGACCTCGACGAGCCGGTGGGCGGTGGCTCGCGCGACCCCTTCGTCCTTCGCCTCCACCATCACGCGCACGAGCGGCTCCGTGCCCGACGCGCGCACGAGCACGCGTCCGTTGGAGCCGAGTTCCTTCTCGGCGGCACGTACGGCCTCTGCGATGGCCGGGTCGGTCGCAAGACGCGCCTTCTCGGCGACGGGCACGTTCACCACTACCTGCGGGTAGCGGGTCATCACCGTGCGCAGCTCCGACAGCGGCTTGCCGCTGCGCTTCACGACGGACGCCAGTTGGAGCGCGGTAACGAGCCCGTCGCCCGTCGTGTTGTGGTCCATGAAGATGATGTGTCCGGACTGCTCGCCGCCGAGCGTCGCACCCGAAGTCCGCATCTGATCGAGCACGTAGCGGTCTCCGACCTTCGTCTTGACGACCGATATGCCCTGCTCCTTCATGGCGACGTCGAATCCCAGGTTGGCCATCACGGTCGTGACCACGGTGTCACCCGAAAGTACGCCGCGCGCCTTCAAGTCAGTTGCGCAGATGGCCATGATGAAGTCGCCGTCGACCTCCGCTCCGGTCTCGTCGAGGGCCATGACCCGGTCGGCGTCGCCGTCATGCGCGATGCCAAGGTCGAGATCCCCGCCCCGAACGAGTTCGGCGACCTGACCCAGGTGCGTCGAACCGCAGGCCACGTTGATGTCCATGCCGTCCCAGTCGCAGTTGACCGCGACCACGTTCGCCCCGAGCCGCCGGAGCGCCTCGGGTGTGGCGAGGGACGCCGCACCGTGACCGCAGTCCACCGCTACCGTCAGGCCGCTCAAGTCGCCGTCGACCGTCGCGACCGCGTGCTCCACGTAGCGCTCGAGCGAGTCCGGAAGCGGCAGTGCGCGGCCTACGCCCTCGCCGGTCGGCCGCTCCCAGTCACGTTCGCGGACCGTGAACTCCTCGATCTCGTCTTCGACCTCGTCCGGCAGCTTGAAGCCATCACGGTTGAAGAGCTTGATCCCGTTGTACTCGGGAGGGTTGTGCGATGCCGAGATCACGACTCCCCCGTCGCAGTCCAGTTCGCGAGCGAGAAGCGCCACCGCAGGAGTGGGCACGATGCCCGCCAGCAGCGCGTCGGCCCCTCCGGCCAGAATGCCCGCGACGAGAGCGGCCTCGAGCATCTCGCCGCTTCGGCGCGTGTCGCGGCCGACGACGATGCGACCCCTGCCCTTGTCCCCGAGGAAGTGACCCGCTGCCTCGCCAAGCCGGAACGCCAGCTCAGGCGCTAGTTCGCTGTTCGCGACACCACGGACACCGTCGGTGCCGAAGAGCCGACTGCTCATGTGCATCCCTTCACGCGGACCCCGACGCTCCGCCAACCGGTCCTTGACGCGAATCGGGGCCCGCCACATTCGGCGAGCCCCGGACGGTTCTGATGCGGCCTTCGGCTCCTAGCGCTTCGAGAACTGAGGACGCTTGCGGGCCTTCTTGAGACCGTACTTCTTGCGCTCGACCATCCGCGGGTCGCGGCGAAGCAGACCGGCCCGCTTGAGCTCACCGCGATACTCGTCGCCGGCCTCGAGGAGCGCGCGGGCGATCCCGTGGCGAAGCGCGCCGGCCTGGCCCGAGATGCCGCCACCGTGGATCTGTGCGATCACGTCGAAGCGGCCGAGCGTCTCGGTCGCCTTCAGGGGCTGCTCTATGAACGTGACGAGCGCCTCGCGGCCGAAGTAGTCGGCGGCCGGTCGGCCGTTGACGGTGTAGGTGCCGTCGCCGGGGGTCAGGCGCACGCGTGCGACCGACGTCTTGCGACGGCCGGTACCCCAGTAGACAGCCTTGGTCTCAGCCATGTGCTATGCCTCCAGCGTGATCTGACGCGGCCTCTGTGCCTGATGCGGGTGCTCCGGGCCGGCGTAGACCTTCAGCTTGCGGTTCATCGCGCGGCCGAGCGTGTTCTTGGGGA
>CAYWCB010000233.1:0-3056 GCA_964456615.1 uncultured Eubacteriales bacterium
TGGTCCGCTACTACGAGGCGCTCGGCATTCCGCGTGAGCGCATGCGCCTGCTCCTGAACTCGATGGGCGACGAGGCATGCCGTCCGGCGTATCGCGACGCTGTCGCAGCCTTCATACGGGACCACACGGACGGGCTTTGCGAGGAGTGCCGGCGCAGGGCCGGCACGAATCCCTTGCGCGCCTTCGACTGCAAGGTGCCGACCTGCGTCGAGGTCATGGCCGGGGCCCCGCTCCTCAAGGACGAACTGTGCGACGAGTGCGCCGAGCACTACTCGGCGGTGAAGCGATTGCTCGACGACATCGGCATCGCGTATGAGGAGGAGCCGAAGCTCGTGCGCGGGCTCGACTACTACACGCGCACCGTCTTCGAGATCCAGGCCGAAGGGCTCGGGGCGCAGAACGCCATCGGTGGCGGAGGGCGCTACGACCGCCTCATGGAGGAGTACGGCGGACCGCCGACGCCGGGGTTGGGTTGGGCGCTGGGCTTCGAGCGAACGCTGCTCGCCATCGAGGCGGCAGGCGTGGAGATCCCCGCGCCGCCACGTGTGCAAGTGTACGTCGCGTGCGCGGATGGGGGCATGAGCGGGACGGCCTTCGGCATCACCCAGGAGTTGCGGGACGCGGGACTGGCGGCGGAGACAGACCTCCAGAGCCGCAGCTTGAAGGGCCAGTTCAAGCAGGCCGACCGACTTGGGGCGCCTTTCGTGGTCATCGTGGGTCCCGAGGAATACGCGCGAGGCGAACTGGTGCTTCGCGACATGAGCACGAAAGAGCAGTCGGCCATCAAAGTATCGGACGCGAGAGCACGCCTGTCGGACCTGCTCGGCTGAGATCACGTACACGACGTCGCAGAGGAAGGGCAGCTCATGTTCGACGCCCGCTACTCCATACGCAGTCGCACCTCAGGCGAACTCCGAGCTGCCGACATCGGTCGGACGGTCAGACTCGCGGGTTGGGTGGCTAGACGGCGCGATCACGGCGGTCTGATCTTTGTGGACCTGAGGGACCGAAGCGGGATCGTGCAATGCACCTTCGACCCCGCGAGCGGTGACGAGGTCTTCGGTTTGGCCGAGCGCGTGCGGCCCGAGTGGGTCGTCGAGCTGTCCGGCGAGGTCCTGCGTCGGCCTGAAGGCACGGAAAACCCGGCCATGCCCACCGGCGAGGTCGAGGTCGGGGTGACGTCGATGAGGGTCCTCAACACCAGCGAGACGCCCCCCTTCGAGATCGAGGCCGGTATTGACACCGACGAGCTCACTCGCATGCGCTGGCGCTACCTCGACATCCGGCGTCCCGAGGTGTTCTCGGCGCTCGATCTTCGCGACCGCATCACGCAGCGCTTCCGCCGGTCGCTCGGCGAGCGAGGCTTCATGGAGGTCGAAACGCCGATACTCACCAAGTCGACGCCGGAGGGCGCGCGCGACTTCATCGTCCCGAGCCGCCTGACCCCGGGCAAGTTCTACGCGCTCCCGCAGTCGCCGCAGCTCTTCAAGCAGCTGCTCATGGTCGCCGGCGTCGAGCGCTACTACCAGATCGCACGGTGCTTCCGCGACGAGGACCTACGCGCAGACCGGCAGCCGGAGTTCACACAGGTAGACATCGAGATGTCGTTCGCTACCGCCGACGACGTCCTCACGCTGATGGAGGACGTCATGGCCGAGGTCATGGCCGCGGCGGACGTCGGTCTCAAGACCCCGCTCCGGCGCATGTCCTACGCCGAGGCGATGGAGCGTTTCGGCTCCGACCGCCCCGACACGCGCTTTGGTATGGAGCTGGCCGATGTGAGCGAGGTCTTCGCCGCGAGCGAGTTCAAGGTGTTCGCCGGGGCGCTCGCGTCGGGGGGCGCGATCAAGGCCCTGAACGCCAAGGGGGCCGGCGACTTCGCGCGCAGCCGCATCGACGCGTTGAACCAGGCGGCGATCGATGGTGGAGCGAAGGGGCTCGCATGGGTCGCGTTCTCCACGGAGGGGGACGTGCGCTCGCCGATATCGAAGTTCTTCGCCGAGGAGGAGATGACGGCGCTGCGGGCGGCGCTCGCGGTCGAGCCCGGAGACCTCGTGCTCATGATCGCCGATGCGCGTGACCTGGCGAACGAGGTCCTCGGCGGGCTGAGGGTCAAGATGGCCGACGAGCTCGGCATCGAGCGAGTCGGCTTCGATGCGCTGTGGGTCGTGGATTTCCCGATGTTCAAGTGGGACGAGGAGGAGGAACGCTACGCGGCGAACCATCACCCGTTCACGCAACCATTCGAGGAACATCTGGAGATGCTCGAGTCGGCTCCCCTCGACGTGCTCTCGCACAGCTACGACCTCATCATCAACGGCAACGAGATCGGCGGCGGCACGCTTCGTATCTTCGATGCCGCTCTGCAGCGACGCGTGCTCGCGGTGCTCGGACACACCCCGGAGGACGCCGAGGAGAGGTTCGGCTTCCTGCTCGAGGCCCTCGCCATGGGCGCGCCGCCGCACGGAGGCATCGCACTCGGGCTGGACCGGCTCGTCATGCTGCTGGCAGGCGCCGAGTCGATCAGGGACGTCATCGCCTTTCCCAAGACGTCGTCCGGCGCGGATCCGATGACAGGCGCGCCGCAGAGCGTGACCGCCCGACAACTCAAGGAAGTCCACCTCAGAGCCGATTGATGCGGTAGCGACCGCGGGCGCCGTCTGCGCGCGCGGCGAGACCCGACGGCCATGCGTTGTGGGGGTCTGACAGAGAGGGTAGACTCAGTACGGGCTTCGCCTTGCTAGTGGCTTCGGCAGATACGGTCGAACCAACACTTCTGACACGGGAGCCTCATCATTCCGCGGCGGACAGGTATCCCGGCGACGGGAAGCTGGAAACCGATGGTGCGGGCACCCACCTGCTGAGGCAGGTTCACCGTGTCGGAGGCACAGCAAGGCGAGGCACACCCATTCGCGGCAGTGGAAAGGCAGCGTTATGCGCAGCAGAGTCGTGGCAGCTGTCCTCGCAACGTTTCTCGTTCTCGCGTCGATCTACCTGGTCGGTTGCGGTGGAGGCGCCGAGGAACAGGCGGAGCCGACCGCCCCGGGCGCCGAAGC
>CAYWCB010000234.1:0-3055 GCA_964456615.1 uncultured Eubacteriales bacterium
CGATCTACACGCGAGCCGGCGACACGGGAACGACGTCCCTCGTCGGGGGCGACCGGGTCAGCAAGGCCGATCCGCGTGTCGAGGCATACGGCGCGATCGACGAGGCGAGCAGTGTCATCGGCCTGGCGCATGCGGCCACCTCGGATGAGGTCCTGGGCAGCGTCCTGCTCTTCGCGCAGCAACGCCTGTACACATGTGCGAGCATCGTCGCCACTCCGCCCGGCGGACGCGGGCGCCTCACGGCAAGCATCGACGACGAGGACGTCGCGTTCCTGGAGCGCGTCATAGACACGTTCGAATCGAAGGCGCCCGAACTCGACGGTTTCGTGCTCCCCGGTGGGAGCGAGCTGTCGGCCCGCCTCCACGTTGCGCGCAGCGTCGTGCGTCGGGCTGAGCGGCGCGTCGTCGAAGTCGGCGTCGCCGACGAAGACGCGAGCGCTATCGGCTTCCTCAACCGCCTCTCGGACCTGCTGTTCGTCGCTGCCAGGGCCTCGCTGGCCGCCGATGGCGCGACGGAAGCGCGATGGGAGCCGGACGCACGGCGTCCCGGACTCTAGCCGGAGACGATCGTCGGCTCGCTACGCTAGCCGTCCCCGAAGGTGCGCCGGATGTCGCGGAACTCCTCGGCCTTCTCGAGGTCGCTCTCGCTATGACGCTTGGCGTCGAGCGGCTTGGCGACGGACTCGACGGGCTCGTCGTGGTCGTGCGGGTGGAGTTCGGTGGGAATGCCCGCCCCATGGCCCGAGCGGATCTGCCTGCCGAAGAGTACGCCGAGCACCCACGCGACCGCTGCCACGAGCAAGACCACTATGCAGTCCATCGTCGCCCTCCCCGTGTCTTGCCGTGGGCGTGCTTCCGGTGCAATCGTACTCGAATGTACCCAGAAGCCTGGGCGTCCTCTAGAGCTTGTCGTAGGTCTCCGCCCCGCCGAGCAGGTCCTTGACGACCTTCGGGTCGGCCAGTGTCGAGAGATCGCCCAACTCCTCCGTCCCGGTCGTCCCCGCCGCGACCTTGCGCAGGATCCGCCGCATGATCTTCCCCGAGCGCGTCTTGGGCAGATCAGACGCGAACTGGATCCGGTCCGGCTTGGCGATCGGACCGATCACCTTGCGCACGTGGCCCGTGAGGGTCTTCGCCAGGTCCTCCGAGGGGACCTGGCCGTCCCGCAGCACGACGTACGCGTGGATCCCCTCGCCCTTCACCGCATGCGGGAACCCGACGACCGCAGCCTCGCTCACCGCTTCGTGGCTCACGAGCGCGCTTTCGATCTCAGCCGTGCCAAGGCGGTGTCCCGAGACGTTGATGACGTCGTCGACCCGACCCAGCAGCCAGTAGTAACCGTCCTCGTCGACACGCGCACCGTCACCTGTGAAGTAGCGTCCGGGGAACCGCTCAAAGTACGTCTCACGCAGCCGCACGTTGTCGTGGTCTGCCCACACGCGGCGCAAGAGCCCCGGCCACGGGCGATCGACGCAAAGGAAGCCATCCTCGTCGATGGCCGCAGCGGAGCCGTCCTCTCGCAGTACCGACGGTTCAACACCGAAGAACGGCACCGTGGCCGAACCCGGTTTGAGAGGTATGGCGCCCGGGAGTGGCGTGACGATGAATCCGCCCGTTTCCGTCTGCCAGTACGTGTCGACAACCGGGACCTCGTCGCGTCCGATCACCCGCCGGTACCACAGCCACACCTCGGGATTGATCGGCTCGCCCACCGTACCGAGGAGCCTCAAGCTCGAGAGGTCGTGACGGGCCGGCCAACCGTCTCCGTGACGCATGAGCGAGCGGAGCACCGTGGGCGCGGTATAGAAAGAGCTCACCCTGTACTTCTCAACGACCGCCCAGAAGCGGGCGGGGTCCGGCCAGGTCGGGATGCCTTCGAACATGAGCGTCGTGGCACCCGCCGCGAGCGGCCCGTACACGATGTAGCTGTGCCCGGTCACCCAGCCGATGTCGGCGGTGCACCAGAAGACGTCCTCGTCGCGGTAGTCGAAGACGGTCTTGAACGAGTACGTGGCATAGAGCAAGTATCCGGCGGTCGTGTGCAAGACGCCCTTTGGCGCACCGGTCGAACCCGACGTGTACAGGATGAAGAGCGGGTCTTCGGCGTTCATCGGCTCCGCGACGCTGCATCCGCGCACCTCGGGAGCGCTCATCTCCTGATGCCACCACGTGTCTCGGCCTGGCTCCATGTCCACGTCGCCCGCGCCGCGCTTGACGACGACACAGGCGTCGATCGTCGGGCATTCGAAGAGCGCTTCGTCGGCGGCTGCCTTGAGCGGCACCTTGCGACCTCCGCGAATGCCCTCGTCGGCGGTCACGAGGATTCTCGCGGCGCTGTCCTGGATGCGGCTTCGCAGGGCGCTTGCAGAGAACCCGCCAAAGACCACCGAGTGAACCGCACCGATCCGCGCACACGCGAGCATCGCGATGACGAGCTCGGGGACCATTGGCAGGTAGACGGCAACGCGATCGCCTTTGCTCACGCCCTTCTTCTTGAGCACGTTGGCGAAGCGGCAGACCTCGTGGTGGAGCTGCTGGTAGGTGAACGTTCGAGAGGAGCCGTCGTCGCCTTCCCAGATGAGCGCGGCCTTCGTCGCCCTCCAGGTGCCCAGGTGGCGATCCAGGCAGTTGGCCGAGGCGTTGAGCGTGCCGTCGGCGAACCAGGTGTAGTCGAGGTCCTCGAAGCCGCCTTGCGCGACCTTTGTGAACGGCTCTATCCACGTCAGATGCTCGCGAGCCACATCCCCCCAGAAGCCGTCGGGGTCCTCGATCGAGCGGGCGTAGAGATCCTGGTACGCCGAGAGGCCCGAGACGACCGCTCGGCCTTCGAACTCCCGCGATGGGGCAATCTCGCTCTTCACACGGACCTCCTCGGCTCGGAACACGGCCCGCTGTCATTCTTCCCAACTCCTGCGGGGAGTCGCCCGCGGTGACGCAGCGCTCTCGGGCGGAGTCGCCCGGCGGTTGCTCGAGCGTGTCCGCGAGGGCGGGCGCTCGAGCGGGATCCCCGAGTCGGTGGCACGAATGCTCTCCGCGAGGGAGGTCGAGGTCCTCA
>CAYWCB010000235.1:0-3016 GCA_964456615.1 uncultured Eubacteriales bacterium
ACGAGCAGATCGATGTCGCTACCGCCCCGGTCCTCCCCGCGAGCGACCGACCCGAACACGAACGCCAGTCGCACGCTCTTCGCAGGCTCCAGCGCCCGGCGGATCGGCTCGCCCAGCGCGAGCGTGCTCAGCAGCGCGTCGCGCAGGCCCCGAAACGCGGGGTGATTCCGGTTGACTTCGTACTCAACCTGCCGCCCGCGGGGCGTCCGAATCACGAGGCCGGTGCTCTCCAGACGCTTGAGCTCCCGCTGCACCAAGTAGAGCGAACTCCTAGTACGATCAACAAGTTCCTTCTGGTAGAAGCGTCTCTCAGGCTCTCGGGCGAACACCGAGAGCAGCGCCGCGAGTGTCGGCGTCGCGAAGATCGCTGCCAGCGTTTCAGAACCAACTAGGTTTGTCTCAGCACCAACCATGTTGGTACTAAACTAGCCGCGCGCGCCGTGCACCGCAAGTCACCGGACATCATGTCGCGCATCCCGACGCTAGACGAAACGCCCTACCGCCAGCCAAACCGCCACTGACCGACTAGGATCCCCCCGAAGGCTCGCCGGGGGGAAGGCCGTGAGCGGGAGGGCGGTCTCGGCGCGCGATGTCCTCTCACGCCACCCCTGGGCGATCCCGCTGAACGACTCGCGCGAGACGAGCGGCCCAGCGCGGCTGCGCTACTTCGAGTGGATGGTCGGGACGTTTCGGAAGGCCGGTTCTCGCTCGAACTGACCACGAGCGCGCTCTCGGCGCTCGACAGCTACCTCTACGGTTTCGGACGGCAGCAGCTCAGTCTCTCGGCTACCGACGCCACTCCCGAGGAGATAGCCGAGGCCTTCCGTGAGGCACTCCCGCCGGACGAGTACCCGTATCTGACCGAGATGGTCGAGCACCAGCTAGCGCACGGCCTCGACGAGCAGGCCGAGTTCGACTTCGGCCTGGAGATCATCCTCGACGGACTGGAGCGGGCGCGGGACGAGGGGTGAGGGGGCGACTGATCGCAAGCGTCGGGCAACTCGCGCGCCTGATCAGTCCTCGCGCGCTACGGACTCCCCTGTCGGCGCGAATTCGACCTTGGCCAAATCGCCGGTGGATACCTCGAAGAAACCGACAGTGTGTCCCGCTGCATCCAAGAACTCGACGGTGCACTGGTCGCCGGCGATCGCCACCGCGACCACGTGGGCGCCGACGCACAGCGCCTTCGACGCCACCGCGACCCCGCGCGCGCCCGCGACAAGGCCGTACTCTTGGTCTCTCGTGACCTCTACAAGATCGAGCTCCGCGATTCGGGGCGTCATTCCCTCACCCGTTTCATGTAGCACGTAACCAGCCGAGGACGCCTACTCCCGCCCGGCACATTCCACACGGAGATGAGCCGCATCGGCCCAAGGCGTTCCAGCACCGCTTGCATGTGCAGCCCCTGGGGAGTTGTGAGCGTGGTCCCAGAGTACATCGGATACCGATGGCTTCTAGCGGGTGGCGTGCGGGGGGCAACGAGCGGCACCTGAGATGCGGTCCGTGCGGGTGTTGCCTGGTACCATCCGAGGGACTCCGATTTCGGCGGTCCCTCATGCCCTACCGATTCGATACTGACCCCGTGCGGTCCAGAACCATGAGCCGCATACGGTCGTGCGATACAGCTCCCGAAGTCACCCTGCGCAAGGTGTTGTGGTCCAGGGGAGTTCGCTATCGCAAGAACTACGCCCGGCTGCCCGGCGCGCCTGACATCGCAATAGTGCGTCGCCGAGTTGCCGTGTTCGTAGACGGCGAGTTCTGGCACGGCTTCGATTGGGAAGGCAAGCGAGGCCGAATCAAGAGCAACCCGGAGTACTGGATCCCCAAGATTGAACGCACCATCGCTCGAGACAGGTACGTCGATCAGCAACTCGCTGATCTTGGGTGGAAGGTGTTGCGGTTCTGGGCGTCTGAGGTCCGGCGAGATCCCGAGTCCTGCGCAGATGCCATCGTCGCAACGTTCGATGCGTAGCCCGTGGCGCCGACGTTCAGCGCCCTAGCTCCTTCAGAATGGCCTGCTCGTAAACTCCCTGTGGCGGCAAGGACGCGGGCATCGTGAATGCCAGTGCCACCTGGTCAACAGTAGTCGAGAGAGAGCCGGTGGCAATCAAGTCAAGCGTCTGGCCTTCTGAGACGGGGCCAGGAGCCAGATCATAGTGCCTGAAGGTGATCGAGCCGGGCTGCAGGTGGTACTCCGCGAGCGCGCTTCCAAGGCGCCGCACTATCCTCTCGAATACCGGCTTCGGCGATACGAAGAAGAGCCCTTTGGTGCACAGAGGTTCCCTGCGAAGGACGTGACCCTTGTAGATGAGCTGCGGCAGAATGCGCTTGTTAACGTTCTCCCAGTTCAGCCCTGCAGTGCTGCGGGCGGTGAAGTCCCGACCAAGCAGAAGGGCGTCGCGCTCTGCTCGGTAGTTGCCCGTGGTGTCGATCGACTGGACCTCCAGAGCAGCGAAGCCCTCAAGCGTTCCCGGAGGGGCGAGCTTCGCGAGGAGCCAGTCGACGAAATACGAACCACTACCGCCGACGGAGGGAAGGTGCAGCTCTCCGCCCCACCCTTTGCCGAAGACCGCGACCACGGGACGCTCCCTCGCCGCCAACGCGGCCTCACTCCCAGGCAGCAACTCAAGGCCGGGCCCGAAACATTCCCCTGCAATCTCGGCAAGGATCTGAAACCCACCCGCGTACAGGCGCACAGGACAGCAGATCACAGGACCGCTCCTGACCGGCTTGATCGTGCAGACTCCCGATGCTGTACCGTCGCGCAGAACCTTCGTGCACGGACCGTTCGTGAATGGACATAGATGTGCCGCCCTGCATGAAGCTGCTGCGCTGGACGCATCACGTGGCATGAAGCCGAACAGCTCGTGGATGTTTCCAGCCATCAGGCGATGACCTTCTCGGACCTGCGAGGGATGCTGAGCGAGTCCAACAGGCTAGCGGCGATCGCACTGGACATCATCACAGGGACCGCGTTCCCCACCTGCTCGTACTGGGCCACCCTGGGACCCCAGAA
>CAYWCB010000236.1:0-2974 GCA_964456615.1 uncultured Eubacteriales bacterium
GTAGGGCATGAGGTGATAGGCCGAGTCGTAGACTCGGCTGTAGAGGTTCCAGAACCTGTCCGGAGCGCGTTCCGATGCCGCGACTGCGGCCGGACCTTCCACCCGAAGCCCCTCCGCCGTCTGGGTTACAGCGGTCCAAGTGGTGTCTTTGCGGGCATGCGCAGCCTATCCTACCTGCCACATCACTGCAACAGGGGGGCACGACGACACCCCGAAACGGCTCGCCAGTGCGCTCTCGGCATACTCGGTCGCTCGTGGAGCGGCAGGGCGCTGACTCGGCGGCGTGACCGCCAAGATCCGCGTCGGTGCCGGGGCTTCCTATCCCTTCGGCACCCACTTGCAGCGCACAGGCGACTCGATGCTCTCGGTCTTCTTGAGCTCGTTCATCGCCTTGTCCACTGCCTTGCGCTCGAGACCCGTCATCTCCGCCAATTGGCCCGCGCTGACCGGCTCGCCGGCTCTCTTCATCGCATCGAGCACCTTGTCCGCGTCGCTCATGTTCGCCTCTCACCGTCGTCATGGAATCGTCGTGTAGTTGGATGGTACCCGAGGGCGGCGCGCGGCAGGGCGAAGCCGCCCAGGAGCATTCCCAGCCGGGCACCCCGGCGAGCGGCCCTAGCGCGCGAGCGTCGGCGACTCCTCTGCGTCCTGAGTGCCGCACGGCTCGGTGTTCTCGTTGCCCGATATGGGCAGCGGTGCGATCATGCGTGCCTCGTCCAGTCGCGTCTCGGCGACTCTCACGCAGTCCCTGCCTGCTGCCTTGGCGGCATAGACGGCGGTATCAGCGGAATGGATGAGCTCATCGGGCGTCGTTCCATGCTCCGGGAATGCCGCCACACCGAGCGACAAGCTCCCGTGTGCGTTGCAGGTCCCGAAATGCCGCTTCCCGTCCCGCCAATGCGTTCGCCACCGTTCGGCGAACTGCACGGCGACCTCGAGCGGGGTGTTCGGCAGCGCGACGAGAAACTCATCGCCGCCGTATCTGCACGCGACATCGCCGACGCGGGTGTGTGTCTGGAGTTCCGCCCCCAAGGCCAGGAGTACGGCGTCTCCGGCAGCATGACCCAAGGCGTCGTTGATCTCCTTGAAGTGGTCCACATCGAACATCACGAGGCTGACGGGGTCTCCGGCGCGTGATGCCCGACCGAGTTCGTGCTCGAGCGATTCGGTGAAGTAGCGGCGATTGCTGAGATTGGTGAGCGGATCGCGGATCGCCTGGTCACGGAGTTCAGCTTGAAGCGCCTCGATCTCGAACACCCGCGCCTGCAGATCGCCCACTGCCTGCTGCAGTGCTTCCTCAGCTCGAACCTGAGCGGTCACGTTCCTCAGCATGTACATGTCACGCTCGCGGCCCTGGCCATCATGACGAAGCCGCAGCCGATGCACGCTCAGGTCGATGCCATTGCGGGAGAGCCGGGTGTCGCACGTCTCGCAGCAGTCTCCTCCAAGCACCGCCTCGGCGGCTTCCGGCCAGTGGCCGAGCACCTCGGCGATCGGTTCTCCCATGCGCACGGGCCTGTCGACTCCGAGCAATCGAATGGCGGCAGGATTGATCTCGAGCACCCGCGATTCGTGGTCGAGCACCAAGAGACCGTCGGTCATCTCCTCCACGAGTACCTCACGAGGCACCGGAACGACGTCCAGAAGCCTGAACCTGAGCATCGCGAAGGCGAGTATCGCGCTCGTGAATGGCAGGACCACGGCTGAATCGATGCCCGGCCATGCGCCTGGGGCGAGACTCTTGGCGAGCTCGGCACACCACGGGATCAGCACGGCTATCATCACCGCGACGCTCTGTGCCCGATAGAGCGTCCGTGCGCGCACCGCGATGACGAGCAACTGGACGGATGCCAGCAGCCCGAGCGTGAGCCCGTATGACGTGAGGACCCAGTAGGCGGGCCCGTGGTAGTAGACGATCAGGGTCGGCCTCTCCGCGAGCAGCGCGAAGCCCGGCCATACAAGCTGGTGCAGCTCGTTGGTGAAGGCGGCCGCGATGCCGAGCACGGGCACGACGAGCAGCGCGACGACGACGACGGGCCGTGTCCACCTCGAACGGCCTGAGTACTCCAGCACGAACATCAGCAGGAACACTGGCGCGGTCGTCGAGCCGAGATACGAGACCTTGCCCCAGAAGACGTGCGCCGAGAGGGTGAGCGAGGAGTAGTCGAGCGCCCCAGCGAGGGCCCAGACCGTCGCGCTAACAGACGTGATGCAGAGCCAGGAAGCGCCGGGGGCTTGGCGGCGCTTCCATGCGAATGAGCCCGCGACGGCCGACGCCAGCGCCGCGACAAGATAGAGAACCGTGTAGCCCGAGAAGACCACGTTCGCGAGCATCCTTTCCTCGGCCGCCAGTGGATCTCGACGGGTTTGGCCAGGATCGGGGCGGCCGACCCCGCTATCCAGGGGTATCGTCACGTCGGAGGCCGCACATGAGATGACGATGTGGTCGGGGCGTCGGCGCGCGACGAGGCGGCCTCTTTGCTCGGCTACAATTCGGCAGGACGCTTGCGACCCGACTCGAAAGGGTTTGCCATGGGCATGCGCATTCTCGTCATCGGTTCAGGCGGCCGCGAACATGCGATCGTCGCCTCGCTGGTGCGTTCGCCTCGCGTGGACACGGTGTTCGTGGCGCCAGGCAACGGCGGGACCGCGGACATCGCCGAGAACGTCGTCCTGCCCTCCGACGAGGCATCGGTGGCGGCATGGGCCGTTCAGCAGCGCTGCGACCGGAGCTGCGGCAGCGCTACTACGGCCTCCTGCAGGAGCTGCGCGTGCTCCTGCCCGGCGTCCAGCTGCTCCTCGCGTTCCTCCTGGCCGCGCCGTTCGCGTCGCGCTTCGGCGAGCTACAGTTCCCAGCCCTTGCGGTACACGCCCCGCACGTACTGGTTCAGCTCCGGCCGATTGGTGCACTTCATTGCGGCGCCGTCCCAGAGCACTTCCTTGCCGCGCCCCGCGCGCAGCGCCAGGTTGCCCA
>CAYWCB010000237.1:0-2885 GCA_964456615.1 uncultured Eubacteriales bacterium
CACGCGTTCGCCAAGCATGGTACCGCGGCCACGCGAATCGGGCTGCCAGCGTAACACCCCGAGCAGGTCAAGCTCGCTCGCGGATTCTCATCGCGACATGCCCGAGGACCCCGGCATCCGTCGGCGCCTGACCGTCAGGACCGACAACGTGGAACGTGTCGCGCGCAATGCCGCCGATGGTGAGCGCCTTCGCCCAGCGGATGTCGAGTCCTTCCGAGGCCACGGCGTGCGCTATGTCGAAGAGCAGCCCGACGCGGTCCGACGCGGTCACATGGACTGCCGTGTCGTATCCCGCCGAGGTATCGACGCGGACCTGCGTCTCGATGCGAGATCGGCCTGCTGTGTAGTGCGCTCTGCGCTCTTCGAGTCGACTCCGTAGCTCTAGCCTGTCGGTCAGCGCGGCCGTCACGTACCGTTCGACCCGCTGCCAGGTCTCGTGCTCGATAAGCGCAAGGGTCGCCGAGCGAACGGTGAAGGTATCGAGTGCGATGCCTGCCGCGGTCGAGTAGGCGTCCGCACCGAGGATGTCGAGCCCGGCGAGGGTGAGCGCACCTGCGAAGCGGGAGAACAGCTCGGGCCGGTCTCTTGCAGCGACGGCCACCTTGTACGTTCCGGCGAGCGCGCCGGGTCTCACCGCGAGGCGTGCGCATACTGGAGAGGCGTGGGCCGCGAACTCGGTGGCGAGATGCGCGTGAGCCGCTACCTGCGCAGGTACCCTAGAGGCGAGGTAGCGCAGGGGTGCTCGAGCGACGAACTCTGTCACTTGCGCATGTGTCCCGGCGGGCAGGGATGCGAGAGTCGCGCGTCGGACCTCCTCCGCGCGCTTGGCAAGACCCGCCCCGTCCACGTCCGGGCAGAGCGCGGCATCGACGCGCGAGACGAGCGTGCCCACGAGCGCGTCCTGCCACGGCCCCCAAGCCGAAGGTCCCGTCGCCAGGCCGTCCGAGACCGTGAGGACGTGCAGGGGCGCCACGAGGTCTCTTCTCCCGATCCTCTCGGCGACGCGCAGGATCGCGTCCTCGGAATCGAGGTCGTCATGCATGGCGCTCTCGATGAAGGCGAGGTGGTGCCGCACAAGGTCGGCCACGTCGTTCTGCTCGTGTTCGCCGAGGCCGAACAGCCACGCCGATTCCGCTGCCGTCACCGCGCCTCGTTCGTGGTGCCCCGGCCCGGGCCTGGACTTCCCGCGATCGTGGACCAGAGCGGCAACGAGAAGCGGTCGGTCGTCGCGTATCGCCGCGAGGGAGCGGCCGAGTGCGGAGTGTTCATCGACAGGCATCGTGGCCGTGAAGGCGGCGCACCTGATGCTGTGGGCCCCCACCGTCAGATCGTGCGTGAGCCCTGGCCGCCTGAGCGGGAGCAGCGACCTGAATCCCGGAACGAGCGCGTCGAGCCGACCGAGCCACGCAGCCTCCTCGAGAGGTGCCACTCCGGCGTCCCCTCGGCGGAGCAGGGTGACGACCTCGTCGGGCGTGAGCGGCTCTTCGGCACCGGACGACAGCGACGGGAGTGGATCGGCGGCTCCGCTGATCCTTCGCCGGGCGCGGTCGAGCACGTGCGCGGTGTCGGCGAGCGCGGCCTGCACGGTCTGCGCGTCGATAGTGAGCGAATCGGCGGCCTCCAAGTCCATGCGCGGTCCGAGGCCGCGTGCCGCGAGCTCCCAGCGCGCGGCGAGCACGATGGCCGCCGCGCTCTCGACCAGGCCAAGCTCCCAACTCTCTAGGACGCCTGCTTCGACGAGCGACCACGGCGTGCTCCGGGGTGCTGCCGAGAGTACGGCCGACGTCCAGACGAGCTCGTCGTAGTCACGCCGTCCGCCCGCACCCTCCTTCAGATCGGGCTCGAGCAGGTATGGGGAGCCGGGACGCTCTCGCCGCGATAGCGAGGCGAGCACTCTCCGGGAGCGCTTGCGTGCAATGGCGCAGCACCGGGCGAGCAGGGACTCCCCGTGGCCGACATCGCCCGCGACCACCCTGCCCGTGAGCGTGGAGGCGAGGATGACGTCGTCCTGCCGCGCGGCCACGAGGTGCGCCTTCGGCGAGCGCACCTGGTGCCCCACGGCGAGACCTGCGTCCCAGAGCGGATAGAGAAGCGACTCGACGAACGGCCGGATCTCGCTCGTGCCAGCATCCGACAGCAGGAGTACGTCGATGTCGGAGGAGGGCAGCAGCGCGCCAGCCCCGTAGCCGCCGAGGGCGACGAGTGCCCATCGGCCCCTCGGGGTGTGCGGCGAGCGCTCGGCAAGCTGCCGCAGGAGATCGTCCGTGAGCACAGCGAGCCGGCGCGCCGATTCGAGCCCCGGCGCGCCGGCCCCGATGAGCTGGTTCCGATCGGCTAGGTAGCCGTCCACAGCGCTTCGTCAGAGGCGCACCTACAGCGCCTCGGGCCCTCGTTCGCCGGTGCGGATGCGCACCGCACGCTCGCAGTCGTAGGTGAAGACCTTGCCGTCGCCGATCTTCTCAGTCCGAGCGGCCGTGACGATGGCCTGCTCGGCCTGCTCCGCGAGGTCGTCGTCGACAACGAGCTCGATCTTGATCTTCGGCACGAAATCGACCGTGTACTCGGCGCCTCGGTATACCTCGGTGTGGCCCTTCTGGCGCCCGAAGCCCTTGACCTCGTACGCGGTCATGCCGGCGATGCCGAGCGCGTGGAGAGCGTCCTTGACGTCATCGAGCTTGCGGGGCTTGATGATCGCTTCGATCTTCTTCATTCGTGATCTCCTCGTCTTCTGGGGTCAGACCCGACCGTCAGGCAACCGTCTCGGTGATAACGAAGTCAGGGTATGCGCGGTTCCCGTGCTCGCCGATGTCGAGGCCCTCGGTCTCCTCTTCCTCGGTCACGCGCACGCCGAGTGTGGCCTTGATCGCGAGCCACACCGCGAGCGA
>CAYWCB010000238.1:0-2876 GCA_964456615.1 uncultured Eubacteriales bacterium
CCGTGATCTCCGCCTTGAGAGGGCGGTGTCCTAGTCCACTAGACGAACGGGCCTTTGGCTGGGGTGCTAGGACTCGAACCTAGAGACTTCGGAACCAGAATCCGACGTGTTGCCAATTACACCACACCCCAGTGCGTCGCTTGCGCACTGGTCGGACGCGAATCGGTATCCTACCTGCGCCCACAAGGAGTGTCAACGCGAGGTCGCAGCCCGGCGATCGCCCTTGCCTGCGCGCCGCAGCGAGGCGCGCAGGCAGGCGATTCCTCATCCTCCGACGAGTTCGCGAGCCTTGCTCAGTCTCGAGAGCGACTCGCGCATGCCGAGCGACTCCAGCGACTCGAAGAGCGGCGGCGACACCGTCGAACCGGTCACCGCGACGCGCACCGCCTGGAACACGACCTTGGGCTTGAGCCCGGTCCTTTCGGGTACCGCTCGAAGCGCCTCCTCGATCCCCGCGTGCTCGAACGGGTCGACCTTACACAGCGCCTCGATCACGGCATCGAGCGCACCGCCGACACCCTCAGCACACAGCGCCTTCTCCCGCGCCGCCGGATCGACGACGGGCTCCTCGAACAGGAATCGCACCATCGGCACGACCTCGTCGAGCCGCTTGAGCCGTTCCGAGATCAGCGGCGCGAGGCCGAGCAGCCACTCCTGTCGCGAAGGCTCGGCGGCCTCCTCGGCAGTGATGAGGCCCGCATCGACGAGCCACGGCAGCACGCGGTCGATCAACTCGGCGGGCGGCAGTCCGCGGATGTAGACGCCGTTCATCCACTCGAGCTTCTCGGGGTCCCACACGCCGGGCGCATTCGAGACGCGCGCCAGATCGAACTCGCGGACGAGCGTCTCGCGATCGAACAGCGTGGTCTTGTCGTCGATCGACCAGCCCAGCAGGGCGAGGTAGTTGAGCAGCGCCTCGGGCAGGACGCCCTCGTCGCGATACGCCTCGACCGAGGTGGCGCCGTGGCGCTTCGACAAGCGCTTGCCGTCGGCACCGAAGATCAGGCTCATGTGCGCGAAGGTGGGGGCAGGCGCTTCGAGCGCCTCGTACACCACGATCTGCCTCGGTGTGTTGGAGAGGTGGTCGTCACCTCGGATGATGTGGGTCATCTCCATCATCCAATCGTCGACGACGGTCGCGTAGTTGTAGGTGGGAGAGCCGTCCGAGCGCACGAGGATGAAATCGTCCATGGCATCGCCCGGGAAGCGCACCTCGCCGCGGATGGCGTCCTCGAACACGATGTCGCCGCGGTCTTCCGGCACCGCCACACGCCAGACGTGCGGCTCACCTGCTCTGATGCGGCGGGCGACCTCCTCGGCTGGGAGGCGGCGACAGGCGCGGTCGTACCCGGAGAAGCCGCCCTGCGCACGGGCGACCTCGCGCTTGGCTTCGAGCTCCTCGGGCGTGCAGAAGCACGGGTAGGCGTGCCCGCGCTCCTTCATCCGCTCGAGCGCGGGCGCGTAGGTGTGCGTGCGCTTGGTCTGGAAGTACGGCCCGAAGGGGCCATCCACCGCAGGTCCTTCGTCCCAGTCGAGGCCGAGCCAACGCAGTGCCCGCAGGATCGCCTCGACGTTCTCGCTAGTCGAGCGCTCGGGGTCTGTGTCATCGATGCGCAGGACGAACTGCCCGCCGTGACGGCGCGCGAACGCCCAGTTGTAGATGGCTGTCCGTGCACCACCGATGTGCAGGTGGCCCGTGGGACTCGGGGCGAAGCGAACACGGACGTTCTCAGGCACGAGCGGATCTCCTAGGGACGGGGGAGCGAAGGCTCATCATCCCACAGGTGCCGGGCTCCGTTCTGCAGGATCCGGTACGCCTACTCGTTGAGTTCGCACGCGTGGGACCTCTCGAGCAGGAACCAGCCGGCAGCAACGGCGAGCAGGAGGACGGCGAGCCCGATCGCGTACTGCATGTAGTTGGTAGCCCCTTCGAAGACCACGAACTTCCGCGCGACTGCCACGAGTGCGGCCTCCAGCACCGTCGGGACCACGTTCTGATGCTTCATGTACGCCACCGCGATGCGGAACAGCTCGATGATGATGAAGACCTCGAGCACGATGCCGATGATGCGGTTGAACGTCTTTGGCGGAAGCGCCACACCGGCGGTGATCACGTCGACGAGCTGCAACGCCAGCTCCCACACGGCGCCGATGGCCATGAGTACGAGACCGATGGCCACCAGCACCTCGACCGCGATGACCACCTGGTCGAGAACCTGCATGAGGCGTTTCACGCCAGACTCCCTCGATCGCCGTTCGAGACCCTTCTCGGTATCCTACCCGACCTGCCGCGTGCCGACTGCCGCGCGGGTCGGCAATCCTCCTCGCGACCTTTGCGACACCTCAGTGGGGGTGCTAGAGTACTGCATGCTCATCAAGAGGCAGCCGCTTCGGACGGCTGCAGAGGGCCGAGGGGCTGCACCCGACGACGCCCCGGCAACCGACGTGAAAGCGGCGCACGGTGCCAAATTGCAGCAGGCACATGCCTGGGAGATGAGGGAAAATAGCGCTCGGCGTGCTCGTCACGTGCGACTGCGAAGCCCCTGTCCGCCCGGGCAGGGGCCTTTCTGTTGGGATTCGCGCCGGCTTGCCGGCCCGCATGACGAGACGGCCGTCATCGCCAGACGACGCCGAAGGCAAGAAGGAGGACGAATGTCGGAACGCGACTACCTGTTCACCTCGGAGTCGGTCACCGAGGGTCACCCGGACAAGATCGCAGACCAGGTGTCGGACGCCGTTCTCGACGCCGTCCTGACGGACGATGCGAATGCGCGCTGCGCCTGCGAGACGCTGATCACGACGGGCCTCGTCGTCGTTGCCGGCGAGATCTCGACGGAGACCTACGTCGACATCTCAAAGCTCGTGCGCGAGACGAT
>CAYWCB010000239.1:0-2874 GCA_964456615.1 uncultured Eubacteriales bacterium
GGGTGCCGGTTCGAGTACCTCTTTTTGTGAGGCATCGAATCGCTTTCGAGTACATCTTTTGTGAGGCAACGCGGGGATTTGCCTTCTTGGCGTGCGCTCGGCATCATTGGGGGGCGGTGCGAGCGAGAACGATGGGGGTTCGGCTCTGTCTGAGTCGTGGCTGCGCAAAGAGAGGACGGCAAGGGTGCTGATCTCCGCGCACACCGGGAGACGTAGGATCCTGAAGTCAGCGGGGGTTCTACTTCTCGCTGCGCTGGTTTCTCTCGGCGGGTTGCCTGCTCTGGCACGGCCGTCGAGTGCACAGACGGCGGCCGCATCCAGCCGCGCCGTCATACGGCCGAGGATCACCCCCACGACTTCGAGTTCCCTACTGGTGCTCTACTGGGTTGCCACCGCGCCCAAAGGTGACACCGTCGACGCTGTGGAACTGAACCTCGAGACGGAAGCCGGTACCACGGTCTTTCGAGGACGTGTCCCGCCGAGCAGCGGCTTCGTGACACCACCGCTCGCGCAGGGCAAGTACAAGTGGAGCGCAAGAGCGCGTTCCAAGGAGCGTGGTTGGGGGAGTTGGTGCTCCCAGAGGGAGCTCGTGGTGACCAGCCCCGCGTCGAGCCCGACGGCGTGCGCGGTGAGAGCCCACGGACTGGCGAAGGGCGGCGTCATCTCGCTCACGGCACCGGTGACGCTGAGCTGGAGCCTCTCAGGGCAAGACGGTCAGACGCTCAAGAACGAGACTGCGCAGATTCACTTCTCGTACGACGGCAAGGCGTGGAGTCTGCTCGGGAGCACCCCGGTGACATCCGACACGATGCGAATCGTGGTTCGTCCGACTCGTCGCACCTACTACAGGATCGGGTTCGCGGGTACTAGCGACAACTCGTACTCGCTGAGCTCACGGGTTCTGGCATATCCGCGGGTGACGCTGTCGAAGCCTCGGAAGCCGGCTGGGCGAGTGGTGCGGAATCGGACCTTCACGACCACTGGGATCCTGAAGCCGACTCACAAGACGGGCAGTCGGTGCGTGAAGGTGTACTGCTACCTCTGGGAGCGGAACAAGTGGAAGCTCCGAAAGACCGTGTGGGCCACCGCTGGGCCCGGCAAGGGCTACACAACGTATCGCGCCAGCATCAGTCTGCCGACGCGTGGCTGGTGGGGTCTGAAGGCTGTGCATCCGCAAGACAGCATGCATGCGTACACTGGGCCAACAGCGATCACGACACGCGACTTGTTCTTCGTCAACTAGATGGCGTGCGGTGCCTGGGCGTGCCGAAACGCGCGCCGAGGGGTCGCCGGGATGCTACGTGATACGGGAGGGGTGGGATGGGGGTCAAGGCTCTGACGCGAGTGTTCATTGAGCGCCTCCTGCGTCGGGAGCAGCTGGCATCCGCCTGCGTTCTGGGCCTCCTGCTCTCATTCGCCATCCTGCCCGACTCTGCTAGCGCATGGCAGGTTTTCCGCACCAACCCCGGTTCCTTCTCAACGGTGTACGTCCGCGCCTCGCCGCCGAGCGGAACCATCCTGACGTCCGTTCCGCTCAACGGAACGCAGGTGTGGTCGACGGGGGAGCGCTGGTCTGGCTGGGGACCTTTCACCGGTGGCACGGAGAGCTGGCTGAAGGTCTACTACAACGGCGTATGGGGTTGGTCATTCGATCAGGGCGGCGGATACGACACCTACGTGTACGTGGGGGTGACCTCAACGCCGTGGAGTTCGCCGACGTCACCGGCGTCCGGATCTTCCGTGAGTGCAAAGCGACCCCCATTGCGATGGAACTACGGCGATCCTGACGGAGGCGCGCAGGACGGCGCCAACATCCAGATCGCCACGGACTCCGGCTTCGGCAACCTGCTGAGGAACGGTGGCACGTCTCTCGGCGCATACAACCCCGATTGGGATCTCGCGGCGGGTCAGTATTGGTGGCGCGTGCAGACCCACTCTTGGATCAACGGATGGGGCGCGTGGTCCGCGGCTGCCACATTCATCGTGCGTCACGCGACCACCGTCGCGGGATCATGCACGCCGGCTGCACCGATGGCCGGTACGCCGGTCAAGGTGACGGTCGCTGTCACCCGTTCGGGGGGAGCTGCTGCTCCCGTCGGAATCCCGGTGTCACTACAGGCCTCGCCTGACGGGCAGGCATGGAGCGCGCTCGGTTCGGGAACCACAGGCGCGGGCGGGCTCTACGAGTACACGTTCACCCCCTCGCAGAAGACCTACCTGCGAGCTTCCACGTCTGACACGGCGTGGGACGCTGCCGCGACCAGCGCGGTGTTCTCGGTGACACCCATCGCCCTCCAGCCCGTCACCGTGACGGGATCAGCCAGTCCATCCAGCATCCTCTCCGGCGCGACGGTGAAGACCTCGTGGACGGTGAAGGACACGAGCGGCGCGGGCGTCTCCGGCGTGCCGATCACGATCCAGCAATCGGGCGACGGCACGAACTGGACGGCGCTCGCCTCGGGGACGACCGGTTCGGGAGGCATCTTCGAGCACTCATTCGCGCCTGCGAAGAGCGTCCAGGTGCGTGCGGTCACCGTGGCAACATCGACCTACTTGGCGGGAACGAGCGGTGCAGTCCCGATCTCCGTCTCCCTCCAACCAGTCACCATCACCGGCTCCGTCAACCCCCCCAACCCCCTCGTCGGGGCGAACGTCAATGCCGTATGGACCGTGACTGGCGCGGACGGCGCGGGGGGACGGCGTGATCGTATCGCGCCAGGCGGCGCGCGAGCTGCGGCGCATGCTGGGGCTGCGCAAGGCGCCGGATGACGCAAAGAATTCCGGCGATGGCTGAGCGCGATGGCCGTTTCGGCGAGGCCGGCCGCTCTTAGCCCGGAAACCTCAGTTGGACGCCGTTACGAGGCGGTCAAGACC
>CAYWCB010000240.1:0-2867 GCA_964456615.1 uncultured Eubacteriales bacterium
CCGAGGGCAAGAAGCGCGTCTTCGTGCTCGCGCACGACGACTTCATAGCCGAGGAGCCCGGTGAAGCGGGCGTCGAGGAGCTCGTCGTGCGGTTCGAGTACCGCCCGGCGACCGTCGCGGACTGGCCGGAGGCCATGCGCGAGGCCAAGGACAAGTCGCCAGCACAGAAGGACCTGCTGGACGCTGCTGTCGAGCGCGTGCTCGCCGTCGACGACCCGGCGCTCGCCCGGTGGATCTCCGCGCTCGGGGAGCGGCATACCAAGGCCGACGGCACACTCGCCGGCTACCCGCGCCTGCGCGCCCACCTGAACCGCTACACGGCGCGAAACACCTTCGACTGCTTCATCCACAAGGACCTCGGCGGGTTCCTGCGCCGCGAGCTTGACTTCTATATCAAGAGCGAGGTCATGCGCCTCGACGACATCGACCGAGAGGAACGGCTGGGCGAACCGGGCGTGAAGCTGCAGTCGTTCATCGTGTCGAACACACCGGCGTACGTGGTGGAGAGAATGTGGGGCATCAAGCGAGCCGAGATCGAGGCGCATGGAGTGGTGTTCCAAGAGGACGCGGGGTATGCCGCGCGCATCGTCGAACGCGCGCTCGTCACATGAGATCCGGAAGCGTCTGCTCCTCGCCTGAATCGCCGTTCAGGGTTTCCTCGATGAAGTCGGCGACCCACTCGATTGCATCCGGCGTCGCATACCATGCCTCACCCAAGAGAAACGCCGTGAGCACCGCCTCTTCGTCGCTCCCCAGCGAATAGCAGTCGGGAAGCGTCTCGGGCGCCTCTCGAATCCCGAATAGGTAGTCCACGACTCGGGAGTTCGCGTATAGTGCGTCGTCGAGCGCCGCATCGGTGGCAGCGGTCCTCCCGAAGGATTGAAAGCGCTGAAGCGCCCGCGCCCACGACATGATCGCTCCACCGTCGTCCTTGAACTGGCGCAGCAGTTTGGCCGCCTCTTTGGTGCGGCCTTTGAAGAGAAGCCAGCCTGCCAGAACATCACGCACACCCTGGTTGTCCGAGGGGTTGAGCCGCAGCAGCTCTTGGGCGTGTTCGATCGCCGCGTCCTCACTGCCCGTGTCCCAGAGCATCTGTGCAAGGCCGAAGCGGGCTCTCATGTACGGGCGTGTCTCGAACACACCCCAGAAGTGGCCGACGTCTTCGGCGAATGGCTCCGGGCCAAGCCGCTGCTCGGCGGATGTGACCGCCTGCTCGAGCAGACGCAATGCAATGCCGTCGTCCTCGGTGAGGCCGGCCAAGTGGGTCAACGCGTCTGCACAGCCTGGGTCGATCGACAGGGCCTCCTCAACGAGCCTGCGAGATTCGGCATCATCGAGTGCGTCCCACGCGTCGTACACGAGATCCTGGGCTCGACCCTCGGGGGTGGTCGCGGTCGACGGCTCGATCGACTTGCCGTTGAAGTGCTCGTTCAGGAATGCGTTCGCTTCGTCGATCGAGGCGAACTCGCGGCCGCCGATCAGTGAGTGGAGATCGCGCATAGAGCGCTCGGTCAGTGAACGGGCTGGTCGCGCAGGTTCTTCTGCAGCCGGCTTGCGCGTGCTCACCGTACTCCCCCCTCAGCCACGTTCGCACTCGCGCTGGCGCCCTCCCAGCGCACAGGCACGGGACCGGCGTCCCATGCGGTGGGCTCGGCCTCCGGGGCGTACACGCTCACGACGCGGTAGAGCGTGTCGCGCTCGACGGGCACGTGCCCGGTCTCCTCGATCATAGCCACGAGCTCGTCTTTCGAGAGCGCCTCGGGAGTGGTGGCGCCCGCCATGTGCGTGATCTTCTCCTCGACGACGGTGCCGTCGATGTCGTCCACGCCGAACACGGTCGAGAGCTGCGCCACCTGGAGCCCCACCATGATCCAGAACGACTTCACGTGCGGGATGTTGTCGAGCACGAGCCGCGCGATCGCGAGCGTCTTCAGGTCGTCGAAGCCGGTCGTGCCCGGCAGGTCGGCGAGCTCGGTGTTGAGCGGGTGGAAGGCGAGCGGGATGAACGCGAGGAAGCCGCCGCTCGCGTCCTGCTGCTCGCGCAAGCGGATGAGGTGGTCGATCCGCTCCTCGAGCGTCTCGATGTGGCCGTAGAGCATCGTGCAGTTCGTCTTCATCCCCAGCGAGTGGGCCTCGCCGTGGATGCGCAGCCAGTCGTCGGCGGAGGTCTTCTTCTCCCACGCGGCCTGACGCGTCCTCTCCGAGAAGATCTCGGCGCCGCCGCCCGGCATCGAGTCGAGCCCCGCGTCCTTGAGCTGCCGAAGCACCTCGAGCGTGGAGAGGCCCGAGATCTGCGCGTAGTACTCGATCTCGACGGCCGTGAAGGCCTGGATGATGACGTGCGGCCGGACCACCGAGCGGATGCGGCGGAGCATGTCGAGGTAGAACTCGAGCGGCCAGTCGGGGTGCAGGCCGCCTACGATGTGGAGCTCGTACGCGCCGTCAGGTACGGCCTCTTCGGCGGATCGAGCCATCTCGTCGAGCGTCATCTCGTACGCGCCCTCTTGCTCCTTCGAGCGCGAGAACGCGCAGAACTTGCAGCGGTTCTCGCAGATGTTGGTCGGGTTGATGTGGCGGTTCACCATGAAGTAGACGCGGTCGCCGTTGATGCGCCGCCGCGCGAAGTCGGCCATCTGGCCGATGCCCACGAGGTCGTTGCTCGCGTACAGCGCGATGCCGTCTTCGCGAGACATCCGCTCGCCGGCGAGCACCTTCGCGGCAATGGATTCGAGGGTCGTGTCTTGGAGGTGGAAAGTCATGGAGCGCCCCTTCGATGTCTGGAATGGGGGCCGGGCGCGGGACGCCTACACGGCTGCGACTTGCGCCCAAGCGGCCGAGGGAAATGATACCCGAACGACTTCGGGGAT
>CAYWCB010000241.1:0-2827 GCA_964456615.1 uncultured Eubacteriales bacterium
CGACGCCCGCTTCAACCTCGGCCACTCTTACCGGGCCGAGGACCCCAACAGGGCACTGGCCGAGTTCCGCCGCGTGGTCCAGACGCACCCCAGGCACTTCAAGTCCTGGGACGGCATCGCGGAGGTGCTCAACGTCGCCGAGAGTTGGCTGCGCGATTGCTTGGCTCTCTCGCAAGGTGTGGGCGACCTCGTCTCCAACGCCGATGTGGCGGATGCCATGGAGGAGTTGGCCGCCGTGATCACCCCGGCCGCCGCAGGTGCTGCACTCGCGGCAGTCAACGAGGCGCGCAGGCGCATCTCGTATAATGTGAGCCCCCAACTCGCCGTCGAGGCGATGCTGTTCGATATCCGGGAGGTCTTCCGTTGCCCACGGTAGTGGGAGTAAAGCTCCGTTTCACCTCGAAGACGCTTTGGTTCGATCCCGCTGGCGCAGAGTGCGCGGAGGGCGATCCGGTGGTGGTCGAGACGGAGCGCGGCGCCGAGATGGGCGTCGTCGTCGAGCCGCCCCACGAGGTGGCGCAATCCGACCTGCCTGCCCCACTGAAGCGTCTCCAGCGTGTGGCGAACGAGGCGGACCTGCGGCGTGCCGACGAGCTGCGGGACAAGGAACGGTCCGCGATGACGAGGTATCGCGAGCTCGTTGACGGTCACAGCCTCGACATGAAGCCGATCGACGTGGAGTATCTCTTCGGCGGGGAGAAGATCGTCTTCTACTTCTCCTCGGAGGAGCGGGTCGACTTCCGCGAACTGGTCCGCGAACTGGCGAGCGAGTTCAAGTCTCGCATCGACATGCGTCAGATCGGAGTGCGAGACGAAGCGCGGCTCGTGGGAGGCCTGGGGCACTGCGGGCAGCAGCTATGCTGTGCGCGCCTGTCAGGCGACTTCCAGCCGGTCTCCATCCGCATGGCCAAGGAGCAGGACCTGCCGCTCAACCCCTTGAAGATAAGTGGGCTATGCGGCAGACTGATGTGCTGTCTGCGCTACGAGTACGACGCGTACAAAGACTTCAAGACGCGTGCTCCGAAGCGGGGCACGCCGGTTGACACGCCGCTCGGCACCGGCAAGGTCTCGGACTTGAACACGCCGAAGGAGACCGTGTCGGTGCGGCTCGAAGATGGAAGCTCCTTCACGGTTCCTCTGGCATCGATGAGCTGCTCGAAGGGCGGCGAGTGCCTGTGTGCGGTGAGCCGCGAGGCGCTGGATGCGATCGGCAGGACCGCTGTCGCGCTCGGCGCGGCGCAGGCAGCCGAGACCGAAGCGGCTCCGGCGGAGCGCAAGCCGAGGCGCAGGGCGAAGTCGGGTAGGCCCGATCGTGCCCAGCCTTCAGCCAAGGGGGACACCGTCGCAGAGAAGCAGCCGCAGCCCGAGCGCGACAAGCCGTCCGGCGAGGCCAAGGCCGGATCTGCGGCGCAGCAGCCCAAGCCGTCCGGAGGCAGGCGCAGGCGCAGGCGGCGCTCCGGCGGCGGCGCGAAGAGCGCGGGTGGCGGGACGGACGGCGCAAGCGGTGGGTCGTAGCCGCGCCTTGTGCGCACGTGCGAGGCGAAGCGACGCAGAGAGGCCGACGTAGCTCAGCTGGCCAGAGCACCGCACTCGTAATGCGGGGGTCAAGGGTTCGAATCCCTTCGTCGGCTCCAGTACTTGACCTGCGGAAACGCAGTCGGCAGAGGCTCGCAGGGGCTCCTTCTGCGGGACTCGTCGCGTGTCTTGGAGTGCCGCTCTCAACGCGTGCCTCGGCCGGGCTCGCACCTCGAGGGTATAAAGTTGGGATGTACCGGAGATGAGGAAGGGGGTTCTCATGAAGCGCATTTGGATTGCAGTACTCGTCTCCCTCGCTCTGCTGGCAGCGATTGCCGCCCCGGGGGCGGCGACGCCCTCGGGCGCGCCTCCTGGACTGGAGCGCGCCGACAGCGCGCGCAAGGTCCACACCCCGCGGCTTCTTTCGCTCTCGGGTGTCGTCGGCGTCGGTGTGGGGCTGAACGACCGCGGTTCAGCGGCCGTCGTGGTGATGACCGAGCGCGGCGGCGTGAGCGGCATCCCGGACTCGATCGACGGAGTGCCGACCGACGTCCTCGTCACAGGGCCCTTCGAAGCGCTGGGCAAGCCGGGCGGCAAGCCGGGGGGCGGTCCCAAGTCGCCGAAGGTCGACCCGACCAGCCGCTTCGAGCGCCCCGTGCCGATCGGTGTGTCCGCCGGGCCCGACTGGTCGGGCGGCGGCTACATCTTTGCCGGCACGATAGGAGCCAGGGTGGTCGACAACGCGGGCAACGTGTTCTCGCTCAGCAACAATCACGTGTACGCAGATGAGAACCGCGTCCCGCTCGGCACGGCGATCCTGCAACCAGGGCTCCTCGATGGGGGGAATGCCAGTGTCGACACCATCGGCTACCTGCACGACTACGGCGAACTTGGCGCCGTGAACGAGTACGACGCCGCGATTGCGAGCACGACGGTGGACCTGAGCGGCAACGCGACACCGCCGGATGGCTACGGCGTGCCTTCGTCGAATGCCGCCGCTGCGTACGTCGGCCAGAACGTGCTGTGGTACGGACGGACGTCCGGCCAGCGGTCTGGACGCGTGTACGCGATCCACGTCACTGCCCTGGTGCAGTACGACACCGGCGTACGGCAGTTCACGGACCAGATCCTCGTGAAGGGCCGCTCGAGGCCCGGGGATTCCGGGGCGCTCGTCGTCGAGAAGTCGTCGCCCCATGCCTCGGTCGGCCTTCTGTTCGCGGGCGGCCAGGACACCACGCTGGCAAACCCGATAGGCCCCATCTTGCAGCGGTTCGGCGTCGCGATCGACGACACGCCCGCGCCGTAGCGGGAC
>CAYWCB010000242.1:0-2823 GCA_964456615.1 uncultured Eubacteriales bacterium
GAGCAGGGGACTCTTAATCCCAAGGTCATAGGTTCGATCCCTATACGGCCCACCATCGACTCCTATCGAGACTCCCGCAGCTTCTACGGGTGGAGTCTCGTGCTCCGCGGTCTGAGGGCGTCACCCGGCAATTCTGCCGCGGGAGAGGGCGGCGACGCATCCGCGGACAGGGGGTGTCCGGGCGCGGGTCGGGCGGTGCGGGATCCCGTCGGCGCGCGGACGGTTGGCTCGCTCTTCGCGGTAGGGCAGAGCTGCTCCGTTTGCTACACTTACATGCCGTTCTTGCGCGGCAGCGCCGCATATCCTGCGGGCGTGGCGGAACTGGCAGACGCGCCGGATTTAGGATCCGGTGAGGAAACTCGTGGAGGTTCGAGTCCTCTCGCCCGCACCACCAACCGTACGATGCAAGGCTCGTTTCCCGAGGAGGAAGCTAGTTGAAGACGAGCGTTGAGAAGCTCGAAGGGACGAACGTCAAGCTCACCGTGACCGTCTCGGCACAGGACGTCGACAGGGCGATCGACGGCGTCTATGCCTCGGTCGCGCAGCAGGTGAAGGTTCCGGGATTCCGCAAAGGCAAGGCTCCGCGGCCGGTCATCGACACCCACGTGGGCCGAGAGCAGGTGCTGCGGGAGGCCACGGAGGCGGTCGTGAACGACACCTACCCGCGGGCTGTGGACGCAGAGGGGCTTCGGCCCATCGACTCGCCTGAGGTAGACGAACTCGACATCGTGGAGCCGGGCAAGGAGTTCACCTACGTCGCGCAGGTCGAGACGCGCCCGGAGCTTGCCCTCGGCACGCATGACGACATCACCATCGAACTGCCGTCGGCGACGGCGAGCGATCGTGAGATCGACGCGCAGTTGACCTACATGGCCGAGCGCTTCGCCACGCTCGAACCGGTGACCGATCGCGGCGTGCAGGTCGAGGACTTCGTGCTGATCTCCTTCGTGGGCAAGGTCGACGGCGAGGACTACGAGGGCGGCACCGTTGACAAGTACCTCTACGAGATGAGCCGAGGACTCATGCCTATCGAGTTCGACAGGGGTCTCATCGGCGTGAAGGCGGGCGAAGAGACGCGGATCGAGTTCCCGATTCCGGAGTCGTCGTCTCGGCCGGACTACGTCGGGCGCACAGCGACGTTCGACGTGACCGTGCACGAGATCAAAGCGAAGACCCTGCCTCCCTTCGACGACGAGTTCGCGGGCAATGTCGGCGGCTTCGATACGCTGGACGAGTTGCGTGCCGATACCCGACAGAAGATGGACGCGCAGAAGGGCCTCGCTCAGATGCAGCTGAAGGAGCGCGAGGCGCGTGCCGCGCTCGCTGCGCGACTCGAAGGCGACGTTCCTTCGGTGCTCGTCGAAAGCCGCGCGTCGGCGATGATGCGTGACTTTGCCACCGGCCTCGAGCAGCGAGGCGCCACGCTCGAGCACTACGTCGAGACGATGGGGGTCTCGCCGGAGCAGATCAAGACCGACGTCGAGGCACAGGCGATCGAGTCCGTGCGCGAAGAACTCGCTCTCGAGGCTCTCTTCCGCGAGCAGGGCATGGAGGTCACCGACGCAGACATCGACGAGGAGCTTGGGATGCTCACGGGCCAGTCGGCAGGCGAGTCATCGCCCGAAGAGCTGCGCCAGCGCTGGGAAGAGGCCGGAGTGATGGGCGCGGTCCGCGAGCAGATCATGCACAAGAAAGCCATGATGTGGTTGCTCGACCACGTGAAGGTCACCGAGAAGCTCGACACCGCCGAGGGCGAGGAGCCCGCAGGCGGAGCCGACGTGCCGGCCGGCACAGAAGCGACGAAGAAGCCCGCGAAGAAGCGGGCAACGAAGAAGAAGACCGAGGCGGCCGCCGAACCGGAGAAGGCCGCCGGCGAGACTCTCGAGGAGTAGCACGATGAACGACCGTCTCATCACCACACCGCAGTCGCTCGTTCCGATCGTCGTCGAGCAGACGGCGCGAGGTGAGCGCAGCTTCGACATCTACTCGAGACTGCTGAACGAGCGCGTGATCTTCCTCGGTCACGAGATCGACGACGTCATCGCCAATCTGGTGATCGCGCAGATGCTCCACCTCGAGAGCGAGGATCCCGAGAAGGACGTCAGTCTCTACATCAACTCGCCGGGCGGCTCGGTCACTGCGGCGCTCGCCGTCTACGACACGATGCAGTTCATCCGCTGCGACGTCGCGACGATCTGCATCGGCCAATGCGCATCTGGCGCGGCGGTGCTGCTCGCGTCCGGCGCGGCGGGCAAGCGCTCGGCGCTGCCGAACAGCCGGATCCTCATCCACCAGCCCTGGGGCGGCGCTCAGGGCCAGGTATCCGACATCGAGATCCAGGCCAAGGAGCTCCTGCGCATGCGGGCGACCCTGGACGAGATCCTCTCGAAGCACACGGGCCAGCCGTGCGAGAAGATCCACTCCGATACCGAGCGGGATAACATAATGACGGCGCAAGAGGGGCTCGAGTACGGCATCGTGGACAACGTCATGATCGATCGCGACACGCCGGTTGTCGCGAAGGCCGCCGAGAAGAAGGCCGAGAGGAAGTAGATGGCTCGCGGCGACGGGAGCGAACGCGGGATGGAGCGCGGCGAACAACTCAAGTGCTCGTTCTGCGGCAAGAGCCAGCGGCAGGTTCGCAAGCTCATCGCGGGGCCTGGCGTCTACATCTGCGACGAGTGCATCGATCTGTGCAACGACATCGTCGAGGACGAGCTCTCCGAAGAGACGCGTGTCGCCCCGCTTCCCGATGAAGTACCGGCGCCGCGCGAGATCTACGATGCTCTGAACGACTACGTCGTCGGTCAGGACCACGCCAAG
>CAYWCB010000243.1:0-1328 GCA_964456615.1 uncultured Eubacteriales bacterium
CCGTCTCCCGCAACGACCGGTCGAGCCGCTCGCTGACCGCCTTGGTCACGCCGTCGGCCTGCATCGAGACACCGTAGAGTACGTCGGCCATCTCCATCGTGCGGCGCTGGTGTGTGACGATGATGAACTGCGTGCCGGTGCGCAGCTGGTCGACGAACGCGATGAAGCGCCGCAGGTTGACGTCGTCAAGCGCCGCTTCCACCTCGTCTAGGATGTAGAAGGGGCAGGGCTTCGTGCGATACACCGCGAAGAGCAGCGCGAGCGCGGTGAGTGCCTTCTCGCCGCCGGAGAGGAGTGAGAGCTTGGAGAGCTTCTTGCCCCTGGGCTGCGCGCTCACCTCGACCCCAGTGGTCTCGGGGTCCTCGGGATCGGTGAGAGACAGAGTGGCGGAGCCGCCAGGGAACAGAGCGGCGAACGTCTCCTGGAAGTACGCATCGACCTGCTCGAACGTCTCGACGAAGCGCTGCCTGATCTTGCGTTCGATTGCGGCGAGGATCTTGTTGAGCGCCTTTCGGCTTTCCTCGAGGTCCTCGAGCTGGGCGAGCATGGACTCGCGGCGAGCGGAGAGCGCGTCGTACTCCTCCATCGCGATCGGGTTGACGGGCCCGAGATTGGCGAGGCGCTTGCGGAGCTTGTGCGCTCGCTCCACCGCGGTCTCGCGGTCATCGAGGGGCGGTGCCTCGAGCGCGCGCTCGACGGGGATGCCGAGTTCATCGACGATGCGCCTGAGCGCGGTGTTGACCTGGATCTCGAGCTGCCCCTTCTCCACACGAAGGTCGGCCGCCCCGGTCAGCCTGGCCTCGACCGCGCTCTGCGCGTCGCGGACGGCGTCCTGGGCCTCGTGTATCGCGGAGCGCAGCGATTCGGAGTCCGCCGCTTCGAAGTGCGCCATGTCCCTGAGGCGCTCGGCCCAGTGATCGGCGTGCTCCTTAAGGGCGCTGTAGAGGTCGTGTACCGGCTCAATCCGCTCTCTGAGCAGCTCGAGCCCCTCCGAGGCCCGCCGAGAGGTCTCAACGGTCAGCTCAAGCTCGGCGAGCTCGGCGCGGATCGCCGTGACTTGGCGCTTGAGGTGGACCTCACGCTCGGAGACCGCGGCTATCTCCACCTGGCACGCCGAGAGGCGCTCGTTGGTGGCCGCTTCTTCCCGGAAACGTGTGTCGCGTGCTTCGCGGGCCGCGGCCGCTTCCGACTCGAGGTCGTCGATGGAGGCCTCCGCGGCCCGGATGCCCTCGGTAAGGGTCTCGATCTGCGGGGCCTCCCTCGAGGTCCGGTCGCGCAGCTCGAGGATGCGGCGCTCAACCGAGTCCGTCTCGGCGTCGAGGCCGCTG
>CAYWCB010000243.1:1338-1851 GCA_964456615.1 uncultured Eubacteriales bacterium
CACGCAGGGAATCGCCCTCGCCTGTCAGCGCCGCGAGGCGTTGCGAGAGCTCCAGTGCGTCTTGTTGTGCGGCGCCGAGCGCGTCGTCCGCCCCGGCGGCGGATGCCTCGGCATCTCCGACCCGCGCGGACAGAGCCGAGAGCTCGTCGGTGAGCTCGTTGAGGCGGCGCTTGCGGGCGAGCACGCCTGCCGCGTCGTCGACGACAGCGCCGACGGTGACTTTGCCAGACGGCCAGACGATGGTCCCGTCTTCGGTGACGCAGCGACCGATGCCGGCGTCGGCGGCCAGCCGGTCGAACGCTTCGTCAACGGAGCCGACGGGCACGACGTCGCCAAGGAGCCTGTCTATGACTGGCCGAACGTCGCTCGCGCACTCGATGCGTCCGGCCAGCGAGTCCGCGAGGGGCGATCGTCCGCTGTCCCCTGTCCGTGGCCCGCTCAGAGGGATGAGGGAGATGTCGCCGGGGGCGTGATCGGATATCGCCGCCGCGATCCTCGTGACGGCGCCTGTGT
>CAYWCB010000243.1:1861-2815 GCA_964456615.1 uncultured Eubacteriales bacterium
ATCGGGCGCAACAACTGGGGCCGGCCCACCAGCATCACCTACTATTACAACGGCGTCGGTGACGAGCAGGCCGAAGAGGTCCGCCCCAAGCACGCGCTCGGTGAGACCTTCCAACTCCGGCGGTGTCGTGATCTTCTCAGCGAGCGGGCCCACGAGACCGTCGAGCTCCTTCTCGTGCGCGAGCACCCACGCGAGCGCAGGCGACGAGGTCGCGAACGCCCTTTCGACCTCCTCGAGACCCCGGATCTCGCTCCGCACGTCCGTGAGGCGGTCCCGGCTCTCGGTGAGGTCCTTGCGACGGCTCTCGAGGACGCGGACTCGCTTGTCGACGTCGGAGTCGGCGAGCGCCAGCTCACGCTTGGTCCGTGACAGGGTCCGCTCGTGGGTCTCCACGCGAGCGCGACGTGCCGAAAGGGTGGCCTGCGCCGACTGGCGCTGCTCGCGCACCTGCTCCCCGCGCTCGGCAAGGAGGGCCTCCTCTAGGCGAGACGTCGACAGGGCTCTCTCGGCGGCAGCGAGCTCGGTGCGGTCGTCTTCCACGGATTTTCGCAAGCCGCGCACGTTCGCCGAGATCCGGGAGAGCTCCTCGTCTGCCGCAATCCGTGCTTTGCGGACCGCCTCGGTCTCGCGCCGAAGCTCCGAGAGCTGCGCGTAGAGCGCCTTGATCTGGGCGTCGGTCGTGACCCGCTCCTCTGACAGCCGCTCCAGCTCCGAGGCACGGGCGGCGGCCCTCGATTCGCTCTGGTAGAGCTTCTGCCTGAGCTCGGACAGGCGTCCGATCAGGTTCTTGCCCTTCTCCTCGAGCAAGAGCAGTCCAGCGTCAAGCCTGCCGAGAACCGCCTGCATGCGGCGGCGTTGCTCCGAGAGGTCGCCGACGAACAGGCCCTTCTCCTCGAGCAGCGTCTGCGAGGTGTCGAGTTCTCGCTGCTTCTCGGAGAGCCGGAAGCGGGCGAG
>CAYWCB010000244.1:0-2812 GCA_964456615.1 uncultured Eubacteriales bacterium
GAGTTGCGAGGGCCGACGATGGATGACTCAAGAGAGGAGTAGCGGTCACGCGTCGAGTCCCCGGCGCCTATGACGATGCGCTTACGGCCCCTCGAACGACCCGAGGAACCTGATCTCCGGTTTGAGTTCGATTCCATACCGGTCCCTAACCGTGCTCATGACCAGCCGGATAAGCGCTACCACATCCTCGGCGCGCGCGTCTCCTTCGTTCACGATGAAGTTCGCGTGCAACTCCGAGATGACGGCGCCGCCGATCCGTCTTCCCTTGAGGCCGACCGATTCAACGAGCCTGCCTGCGGAATCACCTGGTGGGTTCACGAAGATGCTCCCGGCGCAGGAAGCACCCACCGGCTGCGTCCGCCTCCTGCGACGCAGGCTGCCGTCCATCGCGCGACGGATCGTGTCGCGGTCAGCCTCGGCGACTCGCAGGAGCGCCTCGACGATGATACCGCGCTCCCGCAGACCCGATCTCCGATAGCTCCAGCCGATCTCGTGTCCACGCGCGCCCACAAGCCCATGCTCGGGATCGAAGAGCGTCACCGACTCGACGATCGACCCGATCCAGCGATCGCGATCGCCGGCGTTCATCGCAAGCGCTCCTCCCAGCGTGCCGGGGATCCCCACGGCGAACTCGAGTCCCGAGAGGCCTTTCGAGTAGGCATCCTGCACGAGCGCGCCGAGAAGCGCTCCTCCCCCGGCCTGGAGATGATCGCCGTCCACGCTGTGCTTCCGGAAGTCCTTGCCCAACACGACCACGGCCCCATCGTAGCCGGCGTCGCTCACGAGAACGTTGCTGCCCCGTCCGAGGACGACCCACTCGAGGTCTGCCAAGGACAGTACGCGAAGTGCGCCGGAAAGATCCGACACGCTGTCGCACGTGATGAGGTAGCGCGCTTCTCCGCCGATGTGGAACGTCGTGTGCCGGGCCATCGGCTCCCGGGCGCGGACACCTCCGGCAACGGCGCGGGAAAGCGCCTCGTAGACACGTTCGCCGGCCATGTCAGCCCTCTTGCGTTGCGGTCGACGAGATCGCGCGAAGGATCTCGGGGCCGAGTGCGGTCACATCTCCAGCGCCCATCGTGATCACGAGATCCCCCGATCGGACCTCCGATGCGAGGTAGGGCGCGACGTCTGCCCTGTGCGGCAGCCAGACAAGCGATGTCCGCGGTGCGTGACGGAACACCGCGTCGAGGATCGTCCGGCCCGAGACCCCCGGTATGGGGGTCTCCCCCGCCCCGTAGATGTCCAAGAGCACGAGGCGGTCGGCATCGCCAAACGCCGAGCCGAACTCCTCGGCGAGTGCTGCGGTCCGGCTGTACCGATGCGGTTGGAAGACAGCCCACACGCGACGAAACCCTAGTTGCCGGGCCGCGCCGAGAGTGACCGCGACTTCCGTGGGATGGTGAGCGTAGTCGTCCACTACCGTGACGTCATCGCCCATGCCGACCTGCTCGAAGCGACGCTTCACGCCGGCGAATCCCGAGAGAGCGTCGGCAGCCGCTCTGACGTCCAGGCCGAGCGCATGGGCGACCGCAAGGGCGCCGACGGCGTTCACGACGTTGTGCATTCCCGGTATCGACGTCTCTAGCACCACGGATGCCTGCGGCAGCTCCACGGTGGCGCGATATCCAACGCCTGACCGCTCGGCCCCGGTCAGGCGAACATCGGCCGCGTCGACGCAACCGTACATGATCGCACGACATGTCGTGTGCGAAGCCAACTCGACGAGACGCTCGTCGTCGCCACACAGGACGAGCGTGCCATCCGGCGGCACCTTCTTCATGAAGGCGACGAACATCTCCTCGACTCTACTCAGAGTGCCGTAGTGATCGAGGTGGTCCGCCTCGACGTTGGCGATGAGGAGCACGGCGGGGTCGAGGTGCATGAAGGAGCCGTCGGATTCGTCCGCCTCGACCACGTAGTGAGGCCCTGCGCCGGCGACCGCATTCGTGCCGAACGCGCATACCTCGCCCCCGATGAGGAACGTCGGTTCCAGGCCCATGCCCGAGAGCATCGTCGCCACGATCGAGCTCGTCGTCGTCTTGCCGTGGGTCCCCGCTATCGCGACGGTCGTCCGGTCCTCCGCGAGATGAGCGAGCATCCGCGCGCGCTGCCAGACGGGAATCCCCCGCTTGCGTGCCTCGGTCAGTTCCGGGTTGCTCTCCGGGATCGCGGACGATACGACGACGACCTGGGCATCGCCGAGGTTGTCCGCTCGGTGCCCTATCGTGACGCTGATCCCTTCCCGCTCGAGCGCGTTCGTGTAGCGGGACTCACGCACGTCGGAGCCGCTCACAGGCATGCCGCGCTCATGCAGCACGAGCGCGATGCCGCTCATGCCGGCCCCGCCGATGCCTATGAAGTGGGCGTAGGTGGACTCTGGCACGCGTCTCCATGCGATTCAGTCGGATGTGCCGGCGGCGGTCGCGGCACTGCGGGCCATATCGGCGACGTGTGCAGCGGCCTCAGGACGCGCGAGCCGACGCGACGCGGCAGCCATCGTAGCACGGGCTCGCTCGTCGATGAGAAGGCGGAGCAGCGCGTCACCGAAACGTGGGGTGTCCAGATCGGGATCCGCGATGACCTCGGCGGCCCCCGCCTCGGCAAGCGCCGCGGCGTTCGTGGTCTGATGATCGTCCGTGGCGTAGGGATAGGGCACGAGCAGCGCGGGTCGCCCGAGCGCGGTGATCTCGGCCAGGGAAGTGGCTCCCGCGCGTGCCAGCACGAGATCCGCCGCGGCAAGCGCAGCCCCCATGTCCTCGATGTAGTCCAGAACCCGCCACCGGCCCCCCGCGTCGCCCCCGGCCTTCGC
>CAYWCB010000245.1:0-2806 GCA_964456615.1 uncultured Eubacteriales bacterium
GGAGAGAGGCCAGGCAGCGGTGCAGCCCGACGGCAAGTGGAGCGTGGCGCATGAGAGCGAGGAATGGCTTCGCCGTCAGCCGAACGTGACGATCGGAACTCACCCCGTCTTCGGCAGGGCGGATGTGGTGGCCGAGCGCCAAAACGAAATCTGGATCGTCGAGGTCGAAGGCGAAGCATCCCGTCAGCGAGAACAGGCACTCTACTCAGCGCTGGGCCAGCTGATCTTGCGCATGGGCACGCACACACAGGACTCAGCGCCCGGACAGCTTGCCCTGTCCTTGGACGCGGGACCACGGAGCGTCTCGTATGCACTTGCTGTGCCCGACGACGACGTGTGGCGCCGGCAGCTCAACAAGATTCCCGATGAAGTGCTCGATCGCCTGCAACTCCACCTGTTCCTGGTCTCGGAGAAGAGCACGCGCGAGCCTCGTTGGCCCTTGCCGCCCTTCCATTTCGTGCGACTCCCGCCAGACAAGATGCGGGTTTGAGGGTGGGCATGGTGTTCGCCTTCTCGATTCGGCCAGACCGCGTGGCCGGGAACAAGTGGGGTTCATAGATGGCTACGACTGGGAGCCTGGGAGGCAGGGAGTGACGACTCGCAAGACGGACTTCTACTGCATGACGCCTGACGAGACAACTCCCGAAGATGTGCTTGACGACATGATCGCGGCAATCCACGCGAGTCTTCGAGGGGGCAAGCGGCTTGGCCGTCGGGTCACTTCGAGAATCAGGACCTTTCTGAACGCGTAACTTGCGCCCCACCGCCGCACGCCGAGAGGATGCGGGAGCGGACTGACGCGATTGTGCAAGCGGAGGATGCCGCCTGTCGTATTCCTGAGAACTGCAGCAGAACGCTGCCTACTCGAACGGTCTCCAGTCGACGTACGTGCAGTTGGAACGCACCCCACAGTGTCCGGCGCGCGAACGCTGTCAGCGCCAAGGCGGGGGCTTGCTGTTGATAACGTCAGATGGTAGACTGTTATCATGATTAGGACTCAGATCAGCCTCACCCAGGACGACTACGTGGCCGCGAAGCGCGAAGCTGCCCGCCAAGGCATCTCTCTCGCGGAGCTGTTGCGTCGCTCACTGCGCACGGTACTGCCTTCACCTGCGGCCAAACCATGGATGGACTTCGCCGGAATCGTGAATTCGGGCGATCCGGACTCGAGCCTCAAGATCGACGACGTGGTGTATGGTCACAAGGGCTGAGGCCTACGTCGACACCTCGGCGCTCATCGCGTTCGCGGACGCTGCGGACACGCACCACGACTTGTTCACACGCCTGTTCGCGAACCCGCCGTCACTCGTCACGTCCACGCTCGTGGTCTCTGAGGGACACGGCTGGTTTCTGCGCCGCTACGGCCGTTCGCTTGCGATGCGGTTCCTCGACACGCTGGAGGGGATGGCGCCGCTTGCCGTCGCCGGGGTGGGACCAGCTGAGTACGGTGCCGCGGTCGAGATCCTGAGGCGATTTTCGGACCAGGAATTGACCCTTGCGGACGCCGTCGGTCTGCACCTGATGGGTGTCCAGGGCGTCCGCGCCTGCTGGTCGACTGACTTCCATCTCGGCCTCACCGGTGTCCCGCTCGTGATCAACTCGGGCTGAGATAGCTGCGGGGTCGTTCCAACCAGCGCTTCGACCATGACAAGGCGAGGCCCGACGAGCTACGCTCGACAAGACGAGGCAAGGTCGGCCTCGCCTTGCAGGTCAAGCGCACACCGTTCAAGCGCATACTGAGGCCGTCTCCAGCCGCGATGGTGGACTTGCCTGTCAAGCCAGCGGTCGCGGGTTCGAGCCCCGTCACTCCCGCCATAGGAATCACGGGCAGGCGTGGTCATTCGTGACCTCGCCTGCTGCGTTCTTCGGAGTATCGAGGGGGCTCGGTGGGGTACCTACAGCAAAGCGAGCGTTCCGAACGCACTCCTTGTGTAGGGAGACGGACAGGGAGGGATCCATGAGCAACATCGAGATCGAACCGGCGGTCAAGGCCCCGTTCGCCGACAAGGACTGGATCGTCAAGTCACTGCTGTCCATCGTCTGGACGTTCCTCATCGTCACGTTCCCGGCGGTGCTCGGCGCGCAGATCGAGTACATCAGGCGAGTCTCCGAGGGACGCGAGGACCTTCCCGATTGGAGCGACTTCGGGGACAAGTGGGTGAAGGGCTTCCTCGCCGGCCTGGCCGGCTTCATCTACTTCCTGCCTGTCGTGATCGGAGGGATATTCGCCGTCATCCCCGCGATCATGTCCGAGTGGGGCGGCGGACCGGAGGATGCCGTGAGCGTCGGGATCCTCGTTCTGTACGGCCTGCTGGCTTTCGTCTACGCACTCGGCGTGACGGTCTTCTTCTACGCAGCGCTCACGCACTACGCAATGAGCGGACGCTTCGGGGCGTTCTTCGAGTTCGGCGAGATATCGCAGCGCCTGCGGGGAAGCGGGTACTTCATGGCGTGGCTGTGGGCCTGGGTGGTCGCGCTCGTATCGGGTGCCATCTCCGGTGCGCTCTCAGCCACGTGGGTGGGTGGCATCCTGTCCCCTGCTGTCAGCTACCTCTCGATGATGATCACCGGCCACCTGCTCGGACAGTACGCAACGAGGGCATACGGTGTCGCGCAGGCAGCCGCGGTGTACACTGCACCGCCCGGGTATCCGCCGCCGGTCGCACCCTCGCCGCCGCCGGCATCCTACGCACCGCCGCCGGCACCGCAGCCGCCAGCCTCGCCGCCGCCGGGGTATGCGTCGCCAGCCGCGCCGCCGCCGGGATACGCGCCACCACCGCCTCCTCCGCCTCCGCCGTCTGCCGAG
>CAYWCB010000246.1:0-2787 GCA_964456615.1 uncultured Eubacteriales bacterium
TGGCGCACCGCGTCGGCAGCCGGCGGGCGCTGCTCTGGGCGATGTCGGCCTCGGCTGTGCTGCTCCCGTTGATTGCCACGATCGGGCTGTGGCCGGTCCCGCTGTCGGCGCGAGTCCAGGGATACACGGTGGTGGCGCTGGCGAGCCCGGCCCTGGCCGCGCTCTTTGTGCTGCCCAACGCGATACTCTCCGACATCACCCAGCAGGTAGCCCGAGAGCGCGGGCAGCGCCTGGAAGGGATGTTCTTCGCGTTCCAGGGTCTCATCTTGAACGGCGCAACGAGCGTCGCGGCCGCTGTGTTGGGTGGCATTCTGGAGGTCTTCGGGTATAGGCTCGGGCTGAGGGCGGCGCCGCTGCTGGCCACGGCCTGCGTGATCGCGGGGATCGCGATCTTCCGGCGCTACCCCGAAGGCGGGCTAATCCCCCGCGCTCCGGACCCGCCAGGATCTTCACCGCCACCAGCCGCCGGGGTAGGTGGCCCCGCTATGCCGCGAACGTATGTTCGGGCCAGGGATTTTGTGGTAATCTTCCGCCAGGGAGGAAACGCCTGGCAGGAGCTGCCGATAGGATCCGTGAGGGCCCCGGCAGCCAAGGCCTGAACTCAAGGACACGATGGGGACGACCACGGCCACGCGACTTGATGCGGCGCCAGTGAGTCAGGGGCAGCCGCGCTATCTTGATGCTGCTTTGGCATATCCTCATTTTCGCCTCATGGGCAGCAAGCACAGACTTCTTCCTTGGCTCTCTGAAGTGTTCTCCTCGCTGACGTTCGAGAGTGCGCTGGATGCGTTCAGCGGCAGTGGTTGTGTGTCGTATCTTCTGAAGGCCATGGGCAAGACCGTTGTGACGAACGACTTCTTGCGGTTTGCCTTCCATCTGGCGAACGCCCTGACCGCGAATCCGGGGGTGCGCTTGGACGCCAGAGACGTCGAGTTGCTGCTGCGACGGGCACCCAACAACGCGGGCTTCATAGAGCGTACGTTCAGTGGTATCTTCTTTGCTCCGGCCGACCTTCGCTTCTTGGACAACACGTGGGCCAATTTGGAGAAGATGAACAACCCCTGGAAGCGCTCTCTTGCGATTGCTGCCATGTGCCGCGCGGCGGTGAAGAAGCAGCCGCGTGGGGTCTTCACGGTGCGGAAGAAGCAGTCGCGCCAGTATGACGACGGCCGTCGCGATACACGCCTGACACTACAAGAGCACTTCCTAGAGTCAGTGGGTCTGTTCGCTGACCTCGCATATGATGACGGGCATGCACATCTCGCCCTCTGCGGTGACGTCTTTGATGCCCCCACCGGAGCCGACTTGGTGTACTTGGACCCTCCGTATGTTCCGCGGAGTGACGACAACTGCTACATAAAGCGATACCACTTCCTCGAAGGTCTGTCGTGTTACTGGGAGGGACTTGATATCCTCCAGACCAGCCAGGTGAAGAAGCTCAAGAAACGGTTCACGCCGTTCTCGTATCGTCGGACCTCAATCGAAGCGTTCGATCGTCTGTTCACACGGTTCCGTGCGAGCATTTTGGTACTCTCCTATTCCAGCAACGGGTATCCTGACAAGGACGATCTCGTCCGGCTGATGCAACGACATAAACGTCGTGTGCGCGTGGAAGAGCGCAATCATCGGTACCACTTCGGTACCCACAGCAGGGTCAATCGTGATCGTGCGGACGTTCGGGAGTACCTGATCATAGGCCAATGAGTCGCAGCGCGCCCTTGGTGGGAGCCAATGACGCTGACCTTTGAAGAGCTGTTCGGCGAACTTCGCGAGCTTGGAGGCGATAGGGGCAGAGATGAGGACGTCCCGACCGCGGCCGAGGTGGAAGCGGCCGCGAAAGCCATCGCCGACCTGCCCAGCGTTGACTCTGCCAGCCTCGCGCGCCTTGTTGCTGCGCACCCGAATTGGGTGCCGCTGCTGGCCTCCTGTGTCGGGCTGGGGTTGGAGCAGCTCAAGCGTCAGTTGCGCTACCGACTCGGAACGGCGGGCTGGACGAAGCTGGCTCGCCATAAACCCGACCTCCTGATCGCCACTCTGGACGAGGCATTCGGGCTTGTGCGCTCCATTGAAGACCAGCGGTCTCGCCGCTGGAGCCTTGGGGACATCCTGGTTGAGCGCCACAGGTGGTCCCGACGCCGGGCTTCAAGGTCGGTTAGCCGCGGCCGCCGATTGGAGGATGTCGTTGAGGAAGTGGCGATAGGCCTTGGGTTGCCCTATGTCATGAGGGCCCGGTTCATTGGCCTGGGGGGACGGGAGGCTCCCTGCGACTTCGCTATCCCAAGGGATGGGGCGGACGCACTCATAGTCGGGGCCGTCAAGGGATTCAACTCCACCGGGAGCAAACTCTCCGACGCTGTGCGCGAGATAGAGGAGATCGCCAGCACGCGCCTTCCAAGGCAGTTCGTGTTCGCGTTCGTGGACGGAATAGGATGGCTCGGTCGGCGGTCGGATCTTAGGCGGATCTTCGACCTGTGGGCCAACAGGGCAATCGATGGGCTGTATTCTCTTTCACGAATAGACGCCTTCCGCTCTGATCTGTCCAGCGCTGCTCGACGCGTCGGACTATTGTGAACTAGGCGCCTTCGTCTAGGTGCGCGGTGCTGTTCAGCGCCGTTACGCGGGGCTGCGAACCGCCCACCTCGACGATGCTGATGCACGCGCTGCCCTGCGCGATCCGGGTGTGATGTCCCAACGGCGCGCCCAGGCATTCCAGTAGGATCGCCTTGTTCACGCCGCCGTGGGCGACCACGGCGATCGCCTGGCCTGCGTGCCGCGCGGCCAGGGCCC
>CAYWCB010000247.1:0-2787 GCA_964456615.1 uncultured Eubacteriales bacterium
AAAGCCGTCGACGGAATGGAGGGATTCGCACCTTCGTGAAGGTGTCAAGGAACCTCGGCGCGTCGTCTCCGGCTCGTAGCGCGCTCATCTAGTGGAGGGCCATCCTCTCGACCTCGTGTGCCAGCCGAACGGCTGCCGCACCAACACCCCCGTCGACCTGGAGCTCCGCGGTGCCGCCTACTGCATCCACAACATTTCGTAGCTCCAGCGCGAGTGGTTCGGCTCTGCGGTCGAGGTATGGAATCTCCACGACGCTGGCTTGCTGGTAGGTTGCGTCTACTGTGAATTCACCCGTCGTCTCCCTCTTGATGCTGAGTTCCTGCCGCATGCAATCCGCGTCGAAGAACCGCTCGCTCTCTGAGACGCTGATTCGCCGGACCTTGTCCTGCGTGATTCTCGACGCAGTGACCGAGGCAATGCATCCGTCCGGAAACGTGAGCACCGCAGTTGCGGCGTCGAGCGTCTCGGAGAGTGTCTTGACGCCTCCAGCGGACACGGACGTCGGGTAGTCTCCAGCGAGAAGGCACGCGAGATCGAGATCATGGACCATGAGATCGAAGACAATGCTCTCCTGGATGCGCGGCGTATACGGAGACAAGCGCGAGAACTGCATGAGGCGAGGTCTTGTGACGAGCCTCGCGAGCGTCGAGACCACCGGGTTGAAGCGTTCGATATGGCCGACAGCCAGCACTACTTCGTGCCGCCGGGCGATGTCGACCAGGCGGTCAGCGTCGTCGGGCGTGGAGGCCAGCGGCTTCTCCACGAGAACGGATACGCCTCGCTCCATGAGTGCCTCAGCAACAGCTAGGTGTGCGATCGTTGGCACGGCAACCACGGCAAGATCGATCTGGGGAAGCGCGTCGGTGTTCGTGTAGGCGACGGAGTCTGTCGCCTCGGCTAGTACGGCTGCGCTGTCACGGTCAGTGTCCACGATGCCCACTAGCTGGACATCTTCCATGCGGGAGAGTACTCGGGCGTGATTACGCCCCATGCTGCCCGCCCCTACTACGGCCGTCCGGATTGCGCCCATGTCCCCGTCCTGTGAATCATCCGCGCGATCAACCTACATGCCCGGAAGAGCACTAACAGCGTAGCAGTCCGCTCGCAAGCTGGCGGCGGACTCCAGAAGCGAAACACAATCCGACACATGAAGGCTGCGAGTCATGCCTACCCTCCGGTCCTACCCGAGAGCGTTCGAGAGTGGCGCGACGCGCATTCGCTACACTATCACCTGGTGCTTCCGCCATTCTGGTCGTTGCCAGCGCAGCATCCCCGCTCCCCGGCGTGACAGAGAGATCGCATGTCCCATCGCCTACTACTAGTCTTTGGCACTCGCCCGGAGGCCATCAAGATGGCTCCGGTGGTACGTGCCTTGGCCGCACGGGCCGAGTCCGAGCCGGTTGTCGCCGTAACCGCCCAGCATCGCGCGCTTCTGGATCAGGTGCTTGACTTGTTCGAGATCGTGCCTGACTACGACCTCGACATCATGGAACACGGTCAATCCCTCAGTCAGGTCACTACTTGTGTTCTAGAGGGCATCGGCCGAATCCTGGAGGCGAGTCTCTACGACGCGCTCGTGGTGCATGGGGACACGACTACGACATTTGCCGCGGCCCTTTCTGCTTTCTACCATCATGTGCCGATTGCGCATGTCGAAGCAGGGATGCGATCGGGCGACATGTCGCGACCATTCCCGGAGGAGGCGAACCGACTTCTCGTTGCTCGGCTCGCGCGGTGGAATTTCGCCCCTTCGTCGGCATGCGCCGGCAACCTCCTGCGAGAGGGCACCGACCCGACTCGCATCTGGCGCACGAGTGGCAACACCGTGATTGATGCTCTCAAGACCGCTGCAGACATGAGCTACGAGTTTCCACCAGGAGAGGTCCGCCAGGTCCTGGAGAGCGGCATGCGCGTCGTGCTCATAACTGCGCACAGGCGCGAGAGTTGGGGTCTTCCGATGGAGCGCATCTTCAGGTCCGTGCGCAGGCTCGCGGAGGAGCATCCTGACGTGCGATTCCTGGTGGCCACCCACTTGAATCCGGTTGTCGCGCATGCGGCAAGTCAGATTCTCGACGGGGTGGCCGGAATCACAATCATCGGCGCACAGGGCTACCTGCCTTTCGTCAAACTGATGGCGCGCGCGGACCTGATCCTCAGCGATTCAGGCGGCATTCAGGAAGAGGGTGCGGCAGTGGGCACGCCCGTTGTCGTGTTGCGAGATGTTACCGAGTACGAGGAGCTGCTTCGGGCCGGTGCTATCGTTCTGGCGGGCACCGATGAAGACAGGATCGTCGACACGACTTCCCGTTTGTTGAGTGACGATGCGGTGCGAGCGGTAATGGCATCTGCTGGTGCCGGCCTAGTGTGCCCTGGGGCATCCGAAGAGATTGCCGAGACCCTTCTCAGGGAGCTGCCGTCCGGGGCTCCGGCCAATGGATGAGGTCTCGGAACGAGGCAATCATCCGGTGCCCCAGGCTTCCGCGGCTGAGGGGACTGGTGACCTCCGCGGCGTGCGCATCTGCTACGTCTCCACGGAAGCCTTCTCCGGTCTGACTCGCACGATGAAGCAAGCGGATTCTCTTGCTGCCGCTGGCGCCACCGTGGTATTCGCGGGCTACACCGAACATCTGCCTCGAGCCCTGCTGGAATCTGGGTACACGATCGTCTCCGCCCCGTACCAGCTAGCTGGAAGCCCCAAGTGGGTTGAGCAGTCGCTTGGCCGCACATACGACGGGACAATCAGGAAGGTCAAGAACGCGCAGTCACTCAGACGCGCATACGACTGGA
>CAYWCB010000248.1:0-2758 GCA_964456615.1 uncultured Eubacteriales bacterium
CCAGCAGAAGCTCGCTCAAGGCATGGCCGACGGCACGGTGGAGTACCTCGGGTCGCGCTAGGTGCGCAGGGCTGCCGACCATTCGTCCGAGATGCCCGTAGCGGATTGCATGAGGGCGCGTGGACGTCTCGAACCGCATTCCGTCGGCGATCAGACACCGCTCCCCGGCTGAGCCGCTCGCGGCACCAACGGATTCAGGCAGCTGGGAGCGTCTGTGACGCGTCTGCGGTATCGTCTAGTTGGCTGAACTCATCGTACGGTGCACGACTGCGGCTCTGGGGGGAACCATGAACAAGACGATTCGGCTCCTGCTGTCAGTCACACTCCTTCTCACGGTCGTCCCGTCACCGGCGCTCGGACACCTCGACGAGGGCCGGGTCCGCGAGGCGGACGCAGTAGGGACCCGGAGCTTCGCTCCCTCTCTCGTGCGCGCCTCGGGCCGGAACGCCGCAGAGATCGCCGCCGCCATCTCGAAGCGGGGCTGGCGCACGGGCGCGCGCACGGTCGTGATCGTTCCCTCGGCAGATCCGCTCTATGCGGCCGCGGCGGCGCCCCTCGCCGCGACGCTGTCCGCTCCCGTGCTCGTGGCCGACAGGACGCTTCCCACCGTCACCGCAAGAGAGCTCTCTCGCCTCAAGGCCCGCTCGGCGATCGTCGTCGGCCCGACCTCGCGCGTCTCAGCCTCGGTCGTGCGCTCGCTCGCGGCGCGCCGCCTCTCGGTGAGGAGGCTTTCCGGTGCCGATGCCTACGCGACCGCGGCGGCCGTCGCAGCGGAGGTCAGGCGCCGCACCTCCTCGCGCGCGGTCGTGATCGCGCCTGCGGCCTCTCCCTCCCAGGCGCTCGCCGCCTCCTTCGAGGCCGCTCGCACGAGGACGCCGCTCCTCTTCTCGAAGGGAAGCGCCCTTCCCGCGGCCACCAAGAACGCGCTTTCGTCCATGAAGCCCAAGAGCGCGCTCCTCGTCGGCTCTTCGTCCCTCCTGCCCGCGTCGATCGCGACGGCCGCAAAGAAGCTCGGCGCCACGCCCACGCGTGTGAGCGCCACCGACGCGCCCGCGCTCGCCGAGGCCGTCTCGGAGCGCGCCGTCTACGACGGGACCGCGCTCTCGACGGTGACGGTCGTGTCCGTGACGGCGAGAGAGTCGCTCGCCGCTTCCGCCTATAGCGCGAGGGCGAGGAGTCCGCTGGTGATGACAGGGGCCGCCGCCTCCGGAGCGGCGAAGGCGTTCCTTGCCGCGCACGCCTCGTCGGTGAGGACGCTCCTTCTCGCCGGGACCACCCGCTCGCTTCCGTCCGCGCTCGGGTCCGCCCTCAAGGCGTCCGCCACCACGCAGGTCTCCGACGCCGCGATCGCAATCGAGCCGGGCAAGACGCCCACCCCCTCGAAGGTCGCCTCCGATACGCTCACCTTCTCGGAGACATCCACCTTCACAGCGGGCATCGCCGTCGGCGACGTGATCGCCTCTGCTCCCACGACCGGGGCGCCGCACGGCTTCCTCCGCGAGGTGACAGCCGTGAGCGAGGTCGGCGGCGAGGTCGTCGTCTCGACGACGGACGCCGCGCTTGCCGATGTGGTGAAGAAGGGGAGCTTCGATGTGCACCGCCGGCTCTCGCCCGTGGGCGCGCAGCAAGCGGTCATGGCCAAGGGCGTGAGCGCGCAGGCCGTGCGCGGGCAGGCCACCTTCTCTCTTTCGCTCACCAAGGTCCTCTACGACCTCGACGGCGACGAGAAGACGACCGCAGACCAGGTCGTCGTCGACGGCAAGATCGCCTTCACCCCCGACATCGATGTGAACGCCGAGCTCGGGTGGACGGGGCTCAAGCGGTTCGAGTTCGTCGCCTCGCTGACTGAGGACCAGAAGCTCACCGTGAAGTGGGCGCAGGGGATCTCGGCCTCCAAGAGGCTCGAGATCTACAAGCAGACGCTCGCTCCTATCAACATCCAGGTCGGCCCCGTCCCGGTCGTGCTCGTACCCGTCGTGCGCGTGTACCTGGGGGCAGACGGCTCGGTCACGGTCGCCGTCACCGCCTCCGAGAGCATGAAGACGACCGTCAAGGCGGGCGTGCGCTACGAGCGCGGCTCATGGTCGCCGATCTCGGAGCGGACCACCACGACTTCGTTCGACCCGCCCACCCTCTCGGGCGCCGCGACCGTGCGTGGGTACGTGGGAGCCAAGATCGAGCTCCTCGTCTACGGCATCGTCGGGCCCGACGCCTCGCTCGAGGCCTACCTCAAGGCCACCGCCTCGACGACGGCGGACCCGCCCTGGGAGCTCAGGTGCGGGCTGAAGGCCGAGGCCGGCGCTCAGGTGAAGCTGCTCGACAAGGTGCTCGCCGAGTGGCACGTGACGCTCTTCGACTGGAGCATGGTGCTGGCGGAGGGTGAGAGCGACAGGATCGTGTTCCTCCGAGATGGGGGAATCTGGACGATGCGCCCCGATGGCTCGTCGCAACGAAGGCTCCTTGATCGACCCTCCTCGAGTCAGCTTCGCCCAGTCGGCGCGAGGGGGTTTGTCCAGTGCGGCACCTACCTGGTCGATCTCAGGAAGAGCACGGCCCAGAATCTCGCGCAGGGCCTGGGGAGCGTCCGGGACGCGAGAATCAGCCCGGATTTGACTCGAGTGGCCTATCTCCAAGGTGGCCAGCTGTGGGTGAAACAGGCGAACAGCAGCAAGGGGCTTGTCAGTGCTCGCTCATCTAGCCTGGGACTCGAGTGGTCGCCAGACAGCACTCGAATCGCGTTCATCGATGCCGGGGGGCT
>CAYWCB010000249.1:0-2503 GCA_964456615.1 uncultured Eubacteriales bacterium
CGCACCTCCGCCCGCGGCCGTCTGCGTGCCCTTGCCCCACACGAGGAAGTTGTTGCCCGCGCACGGGAAGAGCAGGCTGTGCGGTACCGGCCCGTAGATGTACTCGTAGGTGTGGTTGGTGGGATTCAGCGGGTCGAGGATGGGCAGCGGATTGGGTACTGCCGGACTCCACGCGGGCCACGGCGGGCTCGGCTGAACGCTGAAGAAGTCGTCAGTGAGCGACACGCCGTAGAGCGGTAGGCCCCCGGTGTTGGTCACGACGAACTTGAACAGCGGGTTGATGCCGAGCGGGACGAACAGGGGGTACATCGGGTCGTCGGGCGAGAGCCAAGTCTGGCCGCCGTCGATCGAGATGTACTTCTCGACGTCGAGACCTGGGGGACGGGGAGGAATACCTAGGGGCGGGCGCAAATCGCAGCTGTGCTCGATGTAGACCGCCGGTTGACGCGAACCGCCGATATCGCCGTCCCAGGCGCTCCACAGATAGCCGTGAACCGTGCCGGACTCGCTGCCGTTGCCGTAGTGAATGCCGCCAAGCGGGCAGAACACGTTGCCGTACCAGTGGCCACCGCCGGAGCTGAACGCCCACGGGTTGCCGCTTGTGCCCATGTGCTGGGCCTCCCAGTAGATGTTGCCCGCGACACCGCCGACGATGTTGACGTCCGTGTTCGAACCGACCTTGAATCGGCCACTCACGATGATCTTCACGGGATTGGTGGCGTCGATCCAGATGTCGCCGCCGTTGGCCAAGTTCACGCTCTGGAGGAAGTAGGTTCCTCCAGCCGGATTGACGAAGTACAGATCGCAGCCGCCGCCTCCCGAGACCGCCCCGTAGGAATTCGCGGCTCCGGTCCACGGCGAGAACGAGTAGGAGCCGTTGTTGCCGAGCGGCGGGACGACCGTGTCCGCCACAGGTACGAAAGTCGGGACCGGGAATGTCGGCGGGAATCCCGGCGGGTACGGAAGCGGGATGTTCTCAGTCAGGACACCGGTGACCACCCCTGACCCGCTCTTCTGCGACGCGGTGTCGAGGTGACCGTTCACGGTGCTGTTGTTGAGGTTCACATCGCCAAGGCTTCCCACATTGCCGAAGACCGTCGATGTCTGCCCGATGATCACGCCAGGCATGTAGGCCGCGGGGTAGCTGTTGCCGGGGCCCGTCACCTGCCCCGTTCCCCACACGAGGTACGACGGGACCGCTCCCGCGTGGATCGCGAGCGGTCCCGCAACAAGAGCCATCGTCGCCAGAGCGGCGATGGCGAAGATCAAGAGCTTGCGTCTTCCCTTCAACATGATTGCCTCCCCTGTGATTTGATTGCGAGCCGAATAGCACGTGCGGATCCATCTCATCAGCAAAGCTTCACCGCTATCCAACACCCCCAACCCGTGGCCATTCGGCCTCTCGTCAGAAGACGCAACGGCCGGACCACCGCTCTTTCGGTCGGTCCGGCTCGTGTCTTTGCGGGACGGGCCAACGAGCATGGCCCTCACGTGTTTGCGGGTGGCGCCTGCCGATCGTTCCCACCGTGCGGATCTGGAGTCGTCTCAAATCGTCTTGCGGAACAAGAGCGCACCGGAAGTGCGCCTTGCACACTGCTGATACCCACATTCTCGTGCGCTCTATCCGCCTCCGTCCTGCTCAAACCGCACTACCTTCAGGCGTCTCCAGATGACCCCCGCGGGAACGTCGGCGGAGAGCTGACGACGCCCCCGCAGAACCTGCGGGGGCAGTCGGAATCGAGAGATGCGCGGAAGCCGAGTCGCCAATCGAACTCGGCCCCAAGACTGCGTCGCAGCGGTGCCCCTGCCGTCGCGACCCATGCCCCCCATGCAGGCTATTGATCTTGCTGGAAAGTGCCACATGAAGCGCCATATAGTATCCGGCCACGCAGCTAGTCGCGTCAATGGGTGGTCGCTCGCCGGAGTCTTTCGCAACCTGAGCGCAGCTGTTCGAAGATGCGCGCGTGCCGCGCCCGAAACCACCCGACGGGAGCGCGCCAATCCGGCGGGTCCGCTCCTCGGGCTATGCTCTTCGCGCTCGAGCGCCGCGGCCTTTGGGTGCGCAACTCCAATCGAGAGCTCGCGAGAGGACTTCGTCCATGCTGGATACGGACACGAGCTGCAGGTCGAGTCGAACGTGCTCGGGAAGGAGCTCGAGATCGCGCTTGTTGTCCTTCGGGATGAGCACCGTCTTGATACCCGCACGGTGAGCCGCGAGGAGCTTCTCCTTCAACCCTCCCACTGGCAGTACGCGTCCCCGGAGCGTGATCTCGCCCGTCATGGCCATGTCACGTCGAACAGGGCAGTTCATGAGGACCGACGCGATGGCCGTTGCCATCGTGATGCCCGCAGAGGGACCGTCCTTCGGGATCGCCGCCGCGGGGACGTGGATGTGCAGGTCGGTCTTGTCGTAGAAGTCCTCGGGGATGCCGAGTCTCTTCACGCGCGTGCGTATATAGGAGAGAGCCGCCTGCGCCGACTCCCGCATGATGTCGCCGAGTTG
>CAYWCB010000249.1:2513-2751 GCA_964456615.1 uncultured Eubacteriales bacterium
ATCAGAACGCCGCCCTTGCCATCCATCTTCGTGGCCTCGATGAAGATCACGTCACCTCCGACCTCTGTCCACACGAGCCCCGTGGCCACACCGACCTCGTCCTTCTCCTCGGCGAGGCCGTAGGTGAACTTGGGCGGCCCAAGGTACTTGTGCAGCGTTCTGGGGGTGACCTTCGTGCTCCCCCTCCGGCCCTCGACGACCTTGCGCGCCACCTGGCGACAGATCATCGCGATCGTGC
>CAYWCB010000250.1:0-2732 GCA_964456615.1 uncultured Eubacteriales bacterium
GGAGGGGGTGGAGGAGGTGGGGGTTCGTCGGGCTTGGAGTCCGAGTCAGAACTCGAGCCGGGTCCCGTTCCGGCGCCAGCCGTCGGCTTCTTTCCTGTGTCTTGCGGCGCGGGCGGTTGGGGCTTCGCGCGAGTCACCACCTTCCGCGACTTCGTAGTCGAGGGCAGGTACTCGTCGGTGCCGCCGAAGCGTGCGCGGAACCAGATCGTCCGGGTGATTCGGGCCGGGAGCGAGAACGCGCCTTCTGCGGTGGTCAGAGCCCTGCCGACCCTTCGCCACTGGCCGTCGCCGAACGAGTACTCGACGACGATCTCCTGCGAGCGGAGCGGTCTGTCCGCGGCGCCGAGTGAGCCAGTGAGGAGGATCTTCGACCCAAGAATCACGGGCGTCGAGGGTCGGTCGAGCACCAGGCCCACGGCTGCCGGTTTGGGCCCCTCGACGACCACTGATGTGGTCGTCTCGTCGGTCGACTCGTCTTCGTCGCTCCGCTGTGTCTTGGCCACCGTCTCCTCGGGGCTCTCCAGTTGGCCGATCATCAGTCGAACGCCAATCCCGGCAAGCAGGACCAAGACGAGTGCTGCTACGAAGTAGGCGAACCGCCTCTTCCATCGGGGAGGCGATGGCTGGGCGGCGCTGTCGACATCTAGCCGTGCGGCGCCGGAGGGTGGCGTCGCTGCAGACGTGTCCGGCTGTGCTGCTGGCGAAGCCATCGGGGGCGGGGGTTCAGCTGACGGCTCTTGCACATCTGCCCGCTCGAGCCCGGGCGCCGGCTCTGTCGCGTCGTGCTCGGCGGCGTGAGGCGTCGACTCAGGCTCGTTTGGCGCGGCGTCGGCCCGGGGTGTCCCGAGGGGCACAGGCGGCGCCTGAGCGAGCGTCTGGGCTCGCCCGGGGTCCTCCGCGGCGAGTGTCGGCGCCAGTTCCGGCGCTGCGGGATTCTCCCCGGCCGACTGCTGTAGCGTGGGCGCGGGTGTCAAGGCGGAGCCCCGCCGGTCGAGAAGTGCTGCCAGAGTGACCCCGCTCAGAGTCCCGAACTCCGGGTCGCCGATGAGCGCCTCGCGCATGTCGCGTGCGGTTTCGAACCTGTCTGCAGGGTCCTTGGACAGTGCTCGGCCGATGACCCGCGACAGGACGCTCGACACGTCCGGTCGGATTTCGATGAGGGGAGGGACCTCCGTGTGTGCGATCCGGTAGAGGACTGTCGGAACCTGGAGTCCATCGGAGGCCCCGAACGGGTTTCGGCCGGAGACCATTTCCCACGCGACGACGGCTAGGGCAAACAGGTCGGTACGCTCGTCGACGTCAAACCCCTGGACCTGCTCAGGGGACATGAAGCCCGGAGTGCCAATCAGCATGCCTACACTGGTCAGATTGCTTGCAGCATCCAGGCGGGCCACGCCGAAATCCATCAGCTTGACGCGGCCCTCCTTGGTGATGAACACGTTGTCCGGCTTGATGTCCCGGTGGATGACACTTCGACGATGCGCATACTCGACCGCGTCTAGCAGCCGCAGGAGGACTGTGCTGGCCTCTTCAGGAGCGAGCGGGCCGTTCTTCAAGATGGTCGCCAAGCTCTGCCCCGTCAGCAGCTCCATGACGATGATCGGCCGACCCTCATAGATGTCGGCATCGTGGACGGTGATGACGTCGGGATGGTTCAGTCTGGCAGCGGCCTTGGCCTCGCGTACGAAACGCTGGGCGAACTCTCGCTCCTGGTCTTCGGAGAGCCCGGCCGGGATGATCGGTTCCTTGATGGCGACTTCGCGCTCGAGCTTTGTGTCAAAGGCGCGCCATACCACGGCCATCGCACCTCTGCCGACTTGTCCCAGCAGCATGTATGGACCGAGTGGGGTTGCCATGCCGTCTCGATCGAGTAGTGAACGGAGTCCCCCCGAGTGTGGCAGACGTCACGGCTGCCCTCAACGGCGTGATAGCATGTGCGATGCACTCGAAGCGCAGGTGGAGCACAGGAATGGACAACCCAGCGAACTCGGATTCTGGCGCGGATGCGCGAGAGGTGTGCCCGTCCTGCGGGCTGCCGCTGGCTCCTGCAGCGCGCTATTGCTCGACGTGCGGTATGCGGGTGGACGAGATTCTTGTCGTCGAGACGCCTTCGGCGGATGCAGGTCCGACCCAGGGCAATGGGGCATCAGAGGCCGAGTCTGCGACGGGTTCCGGCGTCGAGTCCGAGGAAGAGACGGCCGAACGCGATACCTCAGCACTCGGGAGCGGTCCGTGGCCGCAGGTGGCTCCGAAGTCGACGCACGGCACGGTCATCATCAGGTACGGCATCCGGGACGCATCCAACATCGGAGAGCTCGCCGAGTGTCCGCCCGTGCTCGACGGAACGCTCACCGCCAAGAACGGCGACGTCATCCGCGTCGTGTTGTGTGGCGAAGGCGACCGGTTCGTGATCGGGCGTGACGGATCTCAGTGCGACGCGGTCGTCACAGACCCACGCGTCAGCCGCGTTCACCTCGCTATCAGGCACGGGGAGGGAACCGCCGTCGTTGAAGACCTGGGCAGCACGAACGGTACCTACGTGAACGGCGAGCGCATCGACGGACGCGGCGTGTTGCGCGATGGCGACACGATCAAGCTGGGCCGCACTGAGATCGAGTTCCGCTCGTCGTAGCGACCTGCCGCTCGGCGACGTGCAGACGGTCACTGCACCGCAGAGAGACTAGAAGCCATCTCATAAACGTCTACAATCAAAGCGCTCACAGGATCCGTCC
>CAYWCB010000251.1:0-2724 GCA_964456615.1 uncultured Eubacteriales bacterium
ACTCCACCTGGTCGACCGCCGGAGGGATGCGCGCGACGGCAGCGAGCGCATCCAGATGGTGCGGCAGGTGGTTGCACACGCCGATCGCGCGCGCCCCGCCCGAGTCGGCGATCTCCTCCATCGCGCGCCACGTCTCGTGCATGAGCGAGGGGACGGGCCAGTGAACGAGGTAGAGGTCAACGTAGTCGAGACCGAGCCGGCCGAGGCTTGCGGCAAAGGCGCTGAGGGTCTTCTCGTGGCCCTGGTCGTCGTTCCAGACTTTCGTCGTCACGAACACGTCGCGGCGGTCAAGACCGCTGGCGCGGATCGCCGAGCCGACGTCTTCTTCGTTGCGGTAGAGCGCGGCCGTGTCGATGCTACGGTACCCGGTCTCGAGCGCCCAGAGCGCCGCGCGCCCCGTTTCCCGACCGGGGGCCGATCGGTACGTCCCGAAGCCCAGGAGAGGCATCGCCACGCCTGGTGCGATGTCAACGGTGTCGGACAGCCCGCGCGGGACGCGCACTTCCAGTCTCCTACGATCGGGAGTGAGGGACCGGAGGGCCGCGTCTCAGACGAGCCAGTTGCGCCTGAGCGAGATGCTCGACTGGAACTCGCGGCGCTGTTCGGCCTCGACGGAGAGCTTCTCGAAGGCCTCGTCGATCTCGCGGATGCGCTGGCCCATCTTCACCATCACCTGGTGGATGATCGGGTCGCACTGGAGCGCCTCGAACGCCTCTCGTGACACGATATCGACCCCGGTATCGCCGACCGCCTGAGCCGACGCCGATCGGGGCTTGTCGTCGAAGAGGGCGATCTCGCCGAACGAATCGCCAGGCTTGAGCGTAGCGAGCGTCGTCTCCATGCCTTCCTGATCGCGAAAGATGCGAACCTTGCCTTGGCGGATGACGTACATGCAGTCGCCCCTGGCGCCCTGCCTGAAGACCAGCTCGCCGTCCGCGAAGCGCTTGATGGAACGCTCGAATTCCACAGCGACACCCCCTTTGTCAGACAGATTCCACGGCAAGCCTGTCTCTCCTGCTCGCACGCCCGGCTGAGGCCGCGGTCCACCGCCGCCGACGACGGTGCATGCCAGAAACTGCCTGCTCAGAGGGGATATCTGGAACCAAGGTGACGCTTCTGTGACGCCTGGCACAGGCCATCGGGTGAGCGGTACGCCTGTGCTCTAATGGCGGGCAGGAGCGCGTCCGATACTCGGACTGCGAGCCAACGGCTCGTCAGCGCGTCGCCTATCCACTGGGGCGGCAACGACGACGGCAACGAGCGAAGAGGATCAGCATCATGCATGACTTCACCAGGCGTTTCCTCCTGTCCATCATCGCGGCTACATTTGCTGCTTCCACGATCGGAATGCCTGGAGCATGGGCAGCAAGCCGCTCCACCGCGATTGGGCGCAGCACGTCGGCCTGGGCACACGTTCCGAAGGCACCGCCCGCCTCGGAACTCGGGACGACGGTGGCTGAGGTAGCCGCAAGGCACCGCCTGCCGGTCGCGGAGCTGGAGCGACGCCTCAAGAAGGACAGGCGGCTGAGGATCGGCCGCGGCAGGCTGATGTTCACCGAGCCCCCGATCGGCCAGATGATCGAGGGTGCCGGAGCCACCGCGGGTATGACGGCCGCCGGCTCTCTCACCGGGTCGACCCCTTCTCCCTCTCAGGCCTTCACGCTCCACAGCCTCCCGGGGGCGAAGCGCGTGATCTACCTGGACTTCGACGGTCACAACCTCGCAGGGACCGTGTGGGGCAGCGCCGGGGTGGCTCCGCCGTTCGACATGGACGGCAGCCCGTCGACGTTCAACGACACCGAGCGAAACGTCGTAATCAGTGTGTGGCAGCGGGTAGCAGAGGACTTTGCGGCCTTTGACGTCGACGTCACAACCCAGTACCCGGGCGAATCATCGATCACTCGCTCGAGCTCGACGGACGAGTACTACGGCATGCGCGTTCTCGTGAGCCCCATCTCGAGCAAGATAGGCCCGTACGGCGGCATCGCGTACGTAGGCGTGTTCAGCCTCATCGGTGACTACTACAAGCCAGCACTCGTGTTCCCCGAAAGTCTGGGCTACAACGAGAAGTTCATCGGCGAGGCGTGCGCACACGAAACAGGGCACACGGTCGGTCTGTATCACGACGGTACTACCACTGGCTCCGCGTACTACACCGGTCACGGCGCCGGCGAGACCGGCTGGGCGCCGATCATGGGCAACCCCTTCGGCCGGAACCTGACGCAGTGGAGCAAGGGCGAGTACCAGAACGCGAACAACAAAGAGGATGATCTCGCGGTCATTCAGGCGAACGGGCTCCCGTACCGTGCTGATGACTACGGGAACTCCACGACGTCGGCCCACTCGATACCCTCGGGTAGCGCTTTCAGCGTCGAGGGCACGATCGGGCGCAACACCGACGCCGACGTGTTCAAGATCACCGCGGGGGCCGGCGCGCTGGACATCACGCTCTCCCCGGCCACCCGCGGGCCGGACATGGACCTGCTGGCCGAGCTCAGGAACTCCTCGGGCGCCATGGTCGCCTCGGCGAACCCCACCGATCTGCTGGGCGGCTCGCTGTCCGTGAACGTCGCAGCCGGCACCTACTACCTGACGGTGAAGGGAACCGGCAAGGGCGATCTCACGACTGGCTACTCGTCATATGCCTCCGTTGGCAGCTACAACGTGAGCGGCACGATGAAGCCGGACAGCGTCGTCCAGGTTCCGCCGACCGCGACGGCGAAG
>CAYWCB010000252.1:0-2703 GCA_964456615.1 uncultured Eubacteriales bacterium
CCGGACGCATGAACCGTGCCCCCGCGCCCGTTCTCCTTCGGGAGATGACGCCGGTATGTGGGTATCTCCAACGTGTACTCGAGAGGCAAGTGATGTGATGAGGAAAGGAGGCCGACGATGAGACGTCCGACAGGGCTCACGTTCGTTGCGGTGCTTGCGATCGTCCTCGGGCTGGCGCAGATCGCCGTGTCGCTCGGCTACTTCGACATCGCGACTCTCGGCTTTCTCAGGGCCGAGTGGCTCGTCGGCGACGTTGGCGCTGCGGTCTCGTCGGTGGCGTACGGCATCGGGATAGGACTCGTCGTACTCGGTGTCATGGGAATCGCCTTCGGCATCGGCGCGCTCGGCGTCAGGAAATGGGCGTGGCCGATCGGGATCGCCACGTACCTGCTCGCTATCGCCGGGGCCATTTTCATGCTCTTCGTGACGGAGACGGCTGTCGCGGCAGCGGTCACCGGGGTCGTGAGCGCGTTGTTCGCCTGGTACCTGTCCACGGACGACGTGCGGCAGGCTTTCGGCCAGGAGACCACGGCCGCGGGCGGGCAGCGTCCGCATGTGGTCTAGTCGAGTGGTCGGAGCGCAGCCGAGCTGGTCCGCTCGTGTTTCGAGCGTGCCGGTCGTGCGCGCCATGGGGATTGCGCGCTTCCGCTAGAATCGTCTGCACCGTACGAAGGCAGCGCGTGCGCGGAGCCGTGGCACTGGTCATGGCTCCGCGTTCGTGCCGGTCAAGAGCGTTTCGACCGATTCGACGAGGGAGGCCGCACCCTGGCCGCGAGCAAGGATAGCGCTACCGGCACTCCGGTCGCCACATCACGCTCCCGTCTCCAAGACGTCTTCGAGCACTGGGAGGCCGTCGTCGGCCTCGAGATACACGCCGAGCTCACGGCCAGCCGGACGAAGATGTTCTGTGGTTGCGAGGTCGCTTTCGGCGGTGAGCCGAACACGCGTGTGTGCCCGGTCTGCCTCGGCATGCCGGGCGCGCTACCGGTGCCGAACCAGCGCGCGATCGACTTCATCGTGCTCGCGGGACTGGCGACCAACTGCGAGATCGCCAAGTACTCGCTCTTCCACCGCAAGCAGTACTTCTATCCGGACATGCCGAAGGACTATCAGATATCCCAGTACGACCTGCCCTTCTGCGAGCATGGCTGGATAGAGGTCGAGGTCGAGGGCCTGGCCGTGTCGCAGCGCATCGACCGGGACTCGCTCGAGGGCGCGACCGAGGACGCGTACACGACGCGCATAGGCATAACGCGCATCCACCTCGAAGAGGACACCGGCAAGATGGTCCACGTGGGCGGCGCGGACGGGCGTCTTGCGGGCTCGACGCACTCGCTCGTCGACTTCAACCGCGCCGGCACGCCGCTCATGGAACTCGTGACCGAGCCCGACATCCGCACACCTGAGGAGGCCCGTCGCTTCGTCCAGAAGCTGCGCCTCATCTGGCTCACCCTCGGCATCTCGGACTGCAACATGGAGGAAGGGTCGCTGCGCGTAGACGCGAACGTGAGCGTGCGCCGACGCGGCGAGAACGAGTTCGGCACGAAGTCCGAGGTCAAGAACATGAACTCCTTCAAGGCGCTGCACGACGCGCTCGCGTTCGAGATCGTGCGCCACGTCGAGGCGCTCGAAGGCGGCAGGCGGGTCGTGCAAGAGACGCGGCATTGGGATGCCGGCGCCAAGCGCACGAGCGCGCTCCGGTCCAAGGAAGAAGCGCACGACTATCGCTATTTCCCCGAGCCGGACATGGTACCGTTCGAGTTCTCGACCGACTACGTCGAGAGCATCCGCGCCGAGCTGCCCGAACTACCCGATGCACGCCGCGAACGCTTCATGCGCGACTACGGCCTGCCCCCGCACGATGCGACGGTGCTCACGAGCGATCTTGAGATGACCGAGTTCTTCGAGAGTGCGGTCACGATCGGCGGGCTCGGGCGTGCGAAGGCGATCAGCAACGTGATGCTCAACGACCTCTCCGCGTATCTCAACGCCGAAGGGATCGCCGTCAGCGAGTCGCGCATCGTGCCGAGCATGGTCGCCGAGCTCGTGGAACTCGTCGAGGACGGCACGATCTCGGGCAAGCAGGCGAAAGACGTCTTCGCCGAGATGGCCGCCACGGGCGACGCGCCCGGAGCGATCGTCGAGCTCAAGGGAATGAAGCAGGTGAGCGACACCGGCGCCATCGAGGAAGTGGTCGACCGCGTCCTCGCGGCGAACCCCGGCGAAGTGGAGTCGTACCGCGGAGGCAAGACCGGGCTCATGGGCTTCTTCGTCGGCCAGGTGATGCGCGAGATGGGCGGGCAGGCCAACCCCAAGGTCGTGAACGAAGTGCTCGCCCGCAAGCTGGGAGGATAGCCGGGAGCGTAGCCCCTCGGGAGCGCGCCTCCGGCGCGAGGTGGCGCCGTGAGCGGACGCGTGAACATCGGCACGAGTGGGTGGTCCTACCAGCACTGGGCCGGTCGCTTCTACCCCTCCGGGATGCCCTCATCGGAGTGGCTCGGCTACTACGCATCGCGCTTCGACACGGTCGAGGTCAACGCCACCTTCTACCGCATGCCGAGCGAGAAGATGGTGCGGACGTGGCACGATCGCACGCCGTCGGGCTTCCGATTCTCCGTCAAGGGAAGTCGCTTCATCACGCACTTCCGGAAACTGCGCGACACCGAGCAGTCGGTGGACGCGTTCGTGGGCAGGCTGCGCGGG
>CAYWCB010000253.1:0-2701 GCA_964456615.1 uncultured Eubacteriales bacterium
CCCGTCTGCGGCGACGTGATGAAGATCACGATCAAAGTCGACGACGACAAGATCGACGACATCAAGTTCCAGACGCTCGGATGCGGTGCGGCGATCGCCACCTCCTCCATCGTGACCGAGATGGCGCGAGGCATGACGCTCGATGACGCGGTCCACATCACCAAGAAGCAGGTCGCCGAGGAGCTCGGCGGCCTGCCTCCGGCGAAGATGCACTGCTCGGTCCTGGCTACCGACGGTCTGAAGGCCGCAGTCGACGACTACCTCCTGAGGCACGGTCGGGTGCCGATAGCCGGGCGGATACTGACGAGCGACCCGCATTTCGACCCGCACGGGGACGAGGACCACGACGACGACTAGGACCACCCCACCGCCCGCCGGCTCCCTCGAAGGGCGCGCACTCCGCCGTCGGGCTGGAGGCGTGTGGTGACGCGCGTCTTCGCCGCCATGAGTGGGGGAGTCGATTCGTCTGTCGCCGCCGCGCTGCTCGTCGAGCAGGGGCACGACGTCACCGGTGTCACGATGCAGCTCTGGCCGTCGACCGATCAGGAAGGCGGGTGCTGCTCGATCGACGCCGTGCGAGACGCGAAGCGCGTGTGCGACCTGCTCGGCATCCCGCACTACGCCCTCAACTTCCGTGAGGCCTTCGAGCGCGAGGTCGTCGGCCCCTACGCCGAGGAGTACGCCTCGGGGCGCACGCCGAATCCCTGCATCGAGTGCAACGACCGCCTGAAGTTCAGCGAACTGCTCGCGAAGGTCAAGGCACAGGGCGCGGACATGCTCGCGACAGGCCACTACGCACGGATCGTAGAAGACCGTCCCGGGCATCGGATGCTCGCGCGAGCCCTCGACACCGCGAAGGACCAGTCCTACTTCCTGTACCGGCTCACGCAGGTACAGATGGCGAACGTGCTCTTCCCCCTCGGAGAGCATGCGAAGACCGACGTCCGAGCGATGGCCGAACGCCTCGGCCTGCACGTTCACGACAAGCGGGAGAGCCAGGACGTGTGCTTCGCGCCGGAAGGCCACGAAGCACTCGTCCGCGAGCGGCACCCGAGAGCACTCGTTCCCGGCCCGATCGTGAACGCCGAGGGACGCGTACTTGGCGAACATGGCGGGCTCGGGCTCTACACCGTCGGTCAGCGGCACGGGCTCGGTCTATCGGGCGTGGCCGGCCCGCTTTACGTGCTCGCCCTCGACTCGGAGCGCAACGCACTCGTGGTCGGATCGCGCGAGGAACTCGAGGTGCGCGACATCGAGGGATCGGGGTTGGTCTGGAACGCAGAGTGGGACGACATCCGTGCCACGGTGCAAACGCGCTACCGGATGCGACCGGTCGCGGGACGCGTGCGTGTGGACGTCGACCGTGGCCGCCTCACCGTCTCCTTCGAGGAGCCCGTCTTCGGCGTCGCGCCGGGTCAGGCTGTCGTATGCTACGAGAACGACCGCGTTCTCGGTGGCGCGACCATCGAGCCGACCCGAATCGAGCCGACGCGATGATCGATTGCCACGTTCACACCAAGCGCTGCGGGCACGGCGAGGGCAGCGCCGAGGAGTTCGTGGATGTGGCGAGTGCGAGAGGGATCGACGTTCTCACATTCACTGAGCACCTGCCCTTGCCGACCGACCTCGACCCCGCACGCGACTACTCGATGCCCGAGAACGAGCTTGTGTCCTATCAGGCCGAGATCGCCGAGCTCGCGTCATTGACCTGCGTCATCGAGGAGCGGATCCGTGTCCTGACCGGCATCGAGGCCGACTGGCTTCCGGATCGCCCGGACCACGTCCGCCGCCTGCTCGCCTCCAATGCCTACGACGTCGTCCTCGGGTCGGTGCACTTCCTGGGAGACTGGGCGTTCGACGATCCGGCCCTGCTCGCGCGGTGGGACGACGTAGACGTCGACGCTACATGGGAGCGCTACTTCGAACTGCTTGCCGACGCTGCGAGAAGCGGGCAGTTCGATGTCATGGCCCATCCGGACCTCGTCAAGAAGTTCGGGCACCGCCCCGGCTTCGACCCCCGCGAGCTGTACGAGGCCACGGCGTCCGCCTTCGCCGACGCGGGGGTCGCGATCGAGGTCTCCACGGCCGGCCTTCGCAAGTCCGTCGGCGAACTCTACCCCGGCTCCGACTTCCTTGCCGCCTGTGCGCGCGCGAGCGTGCCAGCGACGGTCGGCTCGGATGCGCACCGCCCCGAGGAAGTGGGGTTCGCGGTCGAGGTGGCCCGCCAGGCACTCCAGGCCGCCGGCTACGACCATGTCGTGTACTTCGAGCGCCGCGAACCGAAGGAGTACCCGCTGTGAGCGGCACTGCCGCGGCGCACGACCCGGCCCGCCCGCGAATCGCCGACCTCGATAGGACGCTCGCGCAGGCGTTCCCGCACGAATGGGCGGAGGGATGGGACCGCGTGGGTCTGCTCGCTGGAGACCCGAAGCGAGAGGTTTCCGGCGTTCTCGTCACGCTCAATCCCACCCCCTCGGCGGTCGCGCGGGCAGCCAGAATCGGCGCGAACGTGCTTCTCACCCACCATCCGGCGGCGCTGTTGATGCCCGAGCGGATCGCGCCGGGCCGAGGTCTCTCTGGCGTGCTCTTCGCCGCGCTGGATGCGGGCGTGGCTCTCATCGCCGCGCACACGAACCTCGATCGCGCACCTGAAGGCGTCGCTGTCCTGCCACGACTCCTCGGCCTGACGCCCCTTGGGGCG
>CAYWCB010000254.1:0-2699 GCA_964456615.1 uncultured Eubacteriales bacterium
CGGGGCATCGGCTCCTCCTGAATCTCGGAGCCTCCACATTACCCGGTGCGCTTCAGTATGCCTCGATAGCGTATCCGCCTCTGCTCTCCGCGTAGAGGCTCGCGCCCGCACCTTCCTTGAAGGCCTTGATTCGGCCCGCCTCTATCGCCACGCTATCTGCGGCAAATCCGAGCTCATCAGGCCCCGAATACTCGACCGTAAGCACAGGTACGCCGGGTGATTCCAGTGCGGTTGACGCTGCGCCCGTGTTGGTCTGTCCGATCTTGATCGGGTCCTCGTTCGCTGCCTGAGCCTTGCTCGGGAACGTTGCTGCGACTACGCCTCCAAGTGCCACGGCGGTCCACTTCGCCAGCATGTCTCTTCGAGTCATTCCTTCTTCCATCTCATCCTCCCTCTCGCCGCCGGTTGCACGAGTCGCCTGCCGTTGTCCCAGATTCGTACGCCCAACGTCTGGCAGTTGAGCGGCGAGGCCGCTCGATCTCTTGGTTAGTTGCCCTCGCCGGGGTCGACCCGCGGCGGGTGGAAATGGTAGATCATCTTGGTGTCGCTCGCCGACGCCCCGTTCGTCTTGGTGCCTGCGAGCCCGTGGTTAGTTTGGTGTGGGGGCCTCGCCCGGATCCCGGGACTGTTGCCGTTTAGAGCACGCTCCTCAGACTCGTCTGTTTCCGAGGTCCCTGGCGGGCGACGATCATCCCGTCGTGGAGCAGGAGGCCGCTTATGGAAGTGATCGTCGAGCGTCCGGCAGCATTGGACGTCCACAAGGAGCAGGTGACGGCGTGCGTTCGAACTCCCGGCGAGGGAGGCGGGCGGGTCGCGCACACGGCTGAGTTCAAGACGACCGTGGCGGGCCTGCTGGTGCTGCGCGACTGGCTTGCCGCCCACGGCGTCACACAGGTAACCATGGAGGCCACCGGCGTGTACTGGAAGCCGGTCTACCACGTGCTGGAGGACGACTTCGAGCTCGTGCTCGTGAACGCCAGACACGTCAAGCAGGTCCCCGGCCGCAAGACCGGCGTCTCCGACGCCGCGTGGCTGTGCCAGCTGGCAGAGGCGGGACTGCTGCGCGCCAGCTTCGTGCCGCCCAAGCCCATCCGGGTCCTGCGCCAGCTCACCCGCTACCGCAAGACCCAGATCGGCGAGCGCCAACGTGAGGCCAACCGCCTGCACAAGGCGCTCGAGGACACCGGCATCAAGCTGGACTGCGTGGCAAGCGACATCCTAGGCGTGTCGGGGCGTGCGATGCTCGACGCGCTCGTCTCCGGTACGGCCGACCCCGATGTCCTGGCCGAACTGGCCCGAGGACGTCTGCGCTCCAAGACCCCGGCGCTGCGTGAGGCGTTGGAGGGGCGCTTCGAGCCCGTGCACGCGCTGCTGATCGGCGCCATCCTCGCTCACCTCGACTTCCTCGACGAGCAGATCGAGCGGCTCACCTGTGCCATCGAGGAGCAACTCGTCCCTTTCGCCTCCGCCGTTGAGCTGGCCTGCACGATCCCCGGCATCCAGCAGCGCGGCGCCCAGAACATCCTCGCCGAGATCGGCTTCGACATGAGCGTCTTCCCGAGTGCGGGCCACCTCGCCTCGTGGTCCGGTCAGTGCCCGGGCAACGACCAGTCAGCCGGCAAGCGTCGTTCGGGACGCACTCGCAAGGGCTCCAAGTGGCTCGGCCAGGCCCTCAAGGAAGCCGCGATGGCCGCGGTCAACACCAACGGCACCTACCTGCAGGCGCTCTACCGACGCCTACGTCCTCGTCTGGGCCATGGCCGCGCGATCGGTGCGGTCAAGCACTCGATCATCTGCGCCCTATGGCACATGCTCTCGACAGGAGAGATCTACACCGACCTCGGCGGCGGCTACTTCGCCCGGAAGGACCCCGAACGCCAGACACGTCGTCTGATCGCGCAGCTCGAACGGCTCGGACATACCGTCGTTCTTCAGGAGGTCGCCTGACCCAACTGAGTCATTTCCCCCTCAGCACCACATCATGGTGCGATGCTCTCGACGTCCAAGTCACGGCGTTCGTGCTGTACCGAGAGAATCACGAGTACGTCGTCCCCTCGATGGTAGACCACGCGGTACGGCTCAACGAGGACCTCGCGGAGCGAGGAGCGTCGGGCTTCCGGAACCATGCGTCCCTGATCCGGAAGAGCCGAGAGCGACTCAGTCTTGCTCACGAGGCGGTCAAACCACTTGATTGCGGCTGCGGGCCGTTCTGATGCGATGTAGGCGAACGCGTCAGCGACTTGCTCTTCAGCCAATGGCGCCCAGATGACCCTCACTTGATCAGCCGCGCCCGAAGCCGTGCGACGACCTCCTCGTGCGGGATACCTTCGCCTCGAGCGATCTGCTCTTCAGCGATGCGGATGTCTCTGAGGATCGCGATCTCGTCGAGCATGTCCTCGTAGACGTCGACATCCATCACCACTGCGGCACCGCGGCCGTGCTGGGTGAGGACGAGCGGCCTTTTGGTGGCGTGAAGCCGGCTAAGCATCGACGACGTGTTCGCGCGGAACTCCGTGACGGGCAGCACGTCGGTAGAGGGGCGAAGTGGTGGCATGGCGAACCTCCCATGAATGACGTCAACACGTGCAGTCTAGCGTACGTCAAGGCGACTGTCATGCGCGGATTCACGGGTTGTTGGTGCTAACCTCGATCTTTCACGAAGCATCCGACATTCACGCCTGAAACAGGCGACGGTGACC
>CAYWCB010000255.1:0-2659 GCA_964456615.1 uncultured Eubacteriales bacterium
CCAGGCGTGAATCCCAGGTGGATTCCAGATGCTCGTGAAAGATCGAGGCTAGGTCGCGGGTTCGTCGAGCGCTATCCCGGCACGCTCCCCTTCGGGGCGGCGGAACGCGACCAGTACGCCGTGCCCGTCGACACGACGGATCTCGGCCAGCTGTCCGGGCCGGATGTCGAAGGACCACATCGCGTCCAGGTCGAATCCGAGCAGATGCACGAGCAGGGAGCGGAACACGCCGCCGTGGGTCACGACGGCGACGGCTCCGCCGAGGATCTCCTGCTTGTCGGCGAAGGCGATGCTCCGACGGAAGATGTCGAGGCGAGATTCGCCCTTGGGAGCGACAGGCGCTTCCAGGCTGCGGAAATCGAACGCCAGGCCGGCCGCCTCCACCTCTTCGAGGGTCATGCCTTCAGCGCCGCCGAAGTCGAGTTCGTTCAGCCGCTCGTCGAGCTCGGCGGTCAATCCGAGCCTGCCGGCGGCGGGCTCCGCCACTTCTCGTGTGCGACGAAGAGGGCTCGAATAGAGACGTTCGGGCCGCCATGCGCAGATCTCGGCGACGAGAAGCCCGGCCTGCTCCACGCCGAAGGCGGTGTACGGCGCGTCTCCCCTGCCGACGTAGCGTCCAGTCGCGTTCGCGGTCGTCTCCGGGTGCCTGATGATGAGGAAGCGGGTCTCCATCGCCTTCGAGGATACCGCGCTCGTCACAGCCAGACCGCACAGCCGGCGAAAAGGATCGTCTCCACGAGCACGACGCTCGCGCCCATCACGTCACCGGTGACGCCACCGATCCTGAGAGAGATCATATGCGGCACGACGAGAGCGAGGGCGATGCCGGTCCCTACGAGCCATAGCCCCGGGGCACCTCCGGTCTCGAAGCACAGCCACCCGAGCGCGGCCAGGGAGACGAGCGCCGGCAGCAACGCGCCTACGCGCGGCCGCCCGATCACCGAGAATCCCAGCCCTTCGTTGCGCGCGGGCTTCCCGAACCACGCCGCGCAGGTGGCCGCGAACCGCGCGAGCGCCGGGACGGCGATCAGCGTCCACGTTCCGCCCGTGCCCATCAGGCTGCCGAGAGCGGCGCTCTGCGCCACCACGCACACCGCGATCGCGGTCACCGCGAACGCCCCGATCGAGCTGTCCCGCATGATCTCGAGGCGCCGTTCCCGATCGAACGTGCCCAATGCGTCGGCAACGTCGCCCAGCCCGTCCCAGTGGAGCATCCTCGTCACGAGCGCCCAGAGCGCCACCAGCGCAGCGCCTGCGACCAGTGGCGCACGCTCGCTGAGACCGAGCAGGAGCGCGAGTCGGGCGAACCCGAACCCGAGCGCGCCGATCACCGCCCCGACGAGCGGGTAGTAGCCCGGTGCGTCGGTGCTCGCATCGGCAGGCCACTCGACACGGAGCGGAACTCCGGTCAGCGTCGACGTCGCCAGGGCGAGGTCGCGAAGAGGATGCCTGCGACGCGAGGTCACTTGTCCGCCTCGCTACCGTCGTCGCCGTCTGCCGGGTCCTCGGGCGCCCCGGCAGTCGCCACACCGGCCTCCTCAAAGGTCGCCATGCCGGACATCATCCGACACGCGGCGTCGATGATGCCGAACGCGAGCGCGGCGCCCGTGCCCTCACCGAGACGCATGTCGAGCTCGAGCACCGGGCTCAGACCCAGGTGTTCGAGGACCACAGCATGCCCCGGCTCGGCAGAGCGATGTGACGGGAACACGTAGTCGTGGCACGCCGGCGACAGCGCGGCAGCGGCAAGGGCAGCCGCTCCGGAGATGAAGCCATCCACGACGACGCACGTACTGGACGCCGCCGCTCCAAGGACGACACCGGCAAGCCCCGCGATCTCCAGTCCGCCGAGCGCGGCAAGCGTGCTCAACGGGTCCGAGAGCGCCTCTGCGTTGACCTCGAGCGCTCGGCGGACGACCCGGGTCTTGTGTTCGACGCCATCGCGGTCAAGCCCGGTGCCGGGACCCGTCACAGCGTCGGGTGACGCTCCCGTGTAGGCGCACGTGAGGGCACTTGCCGCTGTCGTGTTGCCGATCCCCATCTCGCCTGTGCCGAGGAGCCGCACGCCCTCTGCGGCAGCCCGTCTGGCCAGCTCAGCACCGAAGACGACAGCCTCGGCGGCGGTCTCGAGCGGCATCGCAGGACCCTCGGCGATGTTTCGCGTGCCTTCGGCAAGCTTGTGGCCTATGACTCCATCGACGCTGCTGACGTCCGAGGCGACGCCGATGTCGACGAGTACGAGCTCGGCGTGAACGGACGCAGCGAGCTGGTTGATGGCTGCGCCCCCCGCCGCGAAGTTCGCGACCATCTGCGCCGTGACCTCCTGGGGATACGGCGACACCCCTTCCGCCACCACACCATGATCGCCTGCCATGAGCACAATGCGCTTCCGCTCCACCGAGGGCCGCACGCTCCCCTGAACGGTCGCGACGCGCGCGGCGAGCTCCTCCAGGCGCCCAAGACTCCTCGGCGGCTTGGTGAGCGAGTCGAGACGCTCCCACGCGGCGGCCTCGCGCTGCGGGTCCACCGGCCGGATCGAGCCGAGGGTCTTGCGCAGGCGCGTCAGGGACTCAGAATCGCGTGCGGCGTCCATGCTCCCCCGCATCGTGGTCAGTCTTCGGGCCAACGAACCGTCGTCGGTGCGGTGGAGAGATCCAGG
>CAYWCB010000256.1:0-2647 GCA_964456615.1 uncultured Eubacteriales bacterium
TGCGCATTCCGGCGAAGCCGATCACCCGTACCGCCGCAAGACGATCAGGCATTCCGGGGCAAGCCGATCGGTCGGAGCGAAGCGACGCGGTCTTGCCGTTCATCCTGATCGGGTGATCGGCTTCAGGTCAACTTCTCGCCGTCCCGTGGCGGGACTCTGCGCATCGAACCCCCCTTCAGCTCGATCCTGACGGCGCGGTGCACGAGCCGGTCGAGCAGCGCGTCGGCGATGGACTGGTCGGCGATCAGGTGGTGCCATTCCGAGACGGGCAGCTGGCTTCCGACGACGGTGGATCGGGTGCCGGAGCGGTCGTCGACCACGTCCATGAGGTCGTTGGCCGCCTGTCCTTCCACGGGCACCAGCCCCCAGTCGTCCATGATGAGCAGATCGACTCTGGCGAGCTTGTCCAAGGCTTTGAGGTAGGTGCCGTCGGCGCGGGCCAGTTGCAGTTCGAAGACGAGCTTGGGCACCCGCTTGTAGAGCGCGGTGTGCCCGCGGCGGCAAGCGCGGTCGGCGAGCGCGCAGGCCAGGTAGGTCTTCCCGAGGCCGGTGGCGCCGGTGAGGATGACGTTGCCGGCGCTGCGGATGAAGGAGAGCTCGGCGAGATCGAGGAAGACCTCGCGGGAGAGGCCCCGCTTGGCTCGGAAGTCGACCTCCTCCACCGAGGCGTCGCACTTGAGCTGCGCGTTCTTCAGGCGCCTGATGAGCCGCGCTCCCTCCCGCGCGTCCCACTGGTGCTCGACGACGAGCCCGAAGCGCTCGGCGAACGAAAGGGCGGGGTCGCCACTTCGGGCGAGTTCGGCGGAGAACGCCTCGGCCATCGGTCCCAGGCGCAGGTCGTAGAGGCGCTCGATCGTGCGTGCCGTGTTCATGCGGTTCCTTCCTGTCAGGAGTAGTAGCCGGGACCGCGCACGTTGCCGTGGACAGGCCTGGCGGCAGCGGGCACGGAGCTGAGCGGGACGGAGTCCAGCCCGGTCTCGAGGATCGACTTCACCGAGCGGTAGGAGCGGGCACCGCAGGACAGGGCTCGGCCTGCCGCGGCCTCCAGCCGTTCCGGTCCGTACTTGCCGGCCAGCCGCAGGATCCCGAGACAGCTGCGGTATCCAAGCTCGGGGTGTGGCCGCGAGGACATGATCGCCTCGGCCAAAGACGCGGTCTTCGGACCTATCTGCGCCGCCCACGAGCCGATCCGCTCCGGCGTCCAAGAAGCGTAGGCGCGGTGGGCGTCCGGCATGTGCCCGGGCGTGGTGGTCGAGCGTCCCTTGGCGGCGGAGCGAGGGTGGAGCGCCACGCGCTCGCCGCCGTGCAGAATCTCCACCGTGCGCTCGTCGAACAGGAGTTCCACCTGCTCGCGCACGAGGTGGTGCGGCACCGAGTAGCAGTGGCCGTCGAGCTCGACGTGGTAGTCGATGTGCACACGGGCCGTCTTGCGCGTGCGGTAGAGGTAGGGCTCTGACGGCAGCGGCCGCAGCAGAGGCGCTTCATGTCCGGTGAAGACGGACAGCCGGGATCCGGGCAGCTTCTTGAACGGGCGGGCGTTGATGGCCTCGACGAGCGCCGCGACGGCCTCGTTGATCTCGGCGACGGAGAAGAACGTGCGGTTCCTGAGCGGGGCGAGCACCGAGCGGTAGGCCAGAAGCACGCCTGCCTCGACCTTGGCCTTGTCGCGGGGCTTTCTGGGCCGCGCGGGCAGCACGGCGCATCCGTAGTGTGCGGCGAGATCGGCGTAGGGGGCGTGCAGCACCGGCTCGTAGCGGTCGGTCCTTCTCACCCCGGTCTTCAGGTTGTCGCACACGACGAGTTCCGGCACCCCGCCCAGGTGCTCGAAGGCGCGGCAGTGGGCGGCCAGGAACGCCCCGGTGTCCTGGGAGGCCGACGCCTCCGCGTACAGGTAGTTGCTCGCGCCCATGACGGCGATAAACAGGTGGGCGTCAAGCACCTCGCCGGTCGCGGCATCGACGACGGGGATCGTGTCGCCCGCCCAGTCCACGAACAGCTTCTCTCCGTAGGGGTGCTCCTGGCGCATCACCACGTCGATCCCGCGCCGCCAGGTGCGGAAGCGCTCGCAGAACCAGCTGTACCCGTAGCCGTCCGGGTGCCCGGAGCGGTACTCCTCCCACAGCAGCTGCAGCGTCACGTGCTTGCGGGACAGCTCGGCGCGCACGTGCGTCCAGTCGGGCTCGTTCGGGTCGGCGGCGCGCCGTTCGTGGTCCCGGTACAGCCGGCGCTCGAGCTCGGCGTCGGGGAGCTCCAAGGCCTTCTCCCACGTGAGCCCGGCCATCCGCAACCGTTTCGAGACATCCGAGACGGTCGAGTTCGCGATGCCCAAGGCTCGGGCGATCATCCGGTGCGACAGCCCCGCCTCGTGCTTGAGGCGCAAGACGTCTTTGGTCTTTCGCATGGACATTCTCCTGTAGGCCACCGCCACACCCTCCTCGTCGTTTACCTGAGACGAGTCCAGTGTCGCGGCGCCGTCCATGCGCCGCTTCGATCCGTCGTGTCCCCGATTCCACAAGAAGGGCCGGAAGTGATCGGCTTGGGTCCGGAATCAGCGATCGGCTTGCCGTGGAACTGGTGATCGTCTTGCCCTGGAATCAGCGATCGGCTTCAAGCGGAATGAGTGATCGGCTTGGAGCGGAATACGCAC
>CAYWCB010000257.1:0-2639 GCA_964456615.1 uncultured Eubacteriales bacterium
GACGTCTTCGATCGCGAAGAGCTTGGACGGTTCGTACTCGCCGCCCTCGTACACGTAGGTCGTGTCGATGTGCACGATGAACGAGCGTCGGATGCGCACGCCCGCGCCCTCGGTCACATAGGTCTGAACGGCCGCGTCGGTGATGTGCTCGTCCTTGAGCTTGGACGATGACTTGACCTCATAGAGGTCGAAGAGGTCGCCGTCTCCGGTCGCGCCATCCACGCCGACGAGCATGTCCACGCGAACGAGCACGCCGTCGAAGGAGAAGGCGGGCTCGTAGAGGATATGAGTTCCTTCGGCGAGCAGCCGGGAGGTGGTCTCGAGCGCCTCGGCGGAATGCCGGTAGTCCTCGGTGACCTCCGTGCCGCCGGGGAGGAGGCCGTGAGCGAGCCGTCCGACGGCGGTGCCCTGGTCGAAGATCATCTGCTTGGACTCGTCGATCGGATCGGCTGATTCCGGCTCGTGGACGGCGAGCCAGAGGGCCTTCTCGCACTGAAGACCCTTCTGGAACCTGGATTTTGATAGCCCCGGACTCATGATGCAACGCTAGCACGCGGGTATGACATGGCGGTACGGACCGCGGGGGCGCTCACGGTGTCGGCCCTCACGAGCGCGAAGGCCGGGGACGGAGCCGCACGAGGAGCCACCACATCGCGAGCGCGAACGCCGCACCGAGCGCGGCGCTCGCAACAAGGAACGCGGTGACCTGCCCCCACGTCGGCCAGGCGAGCATGTCTCCCGGCAGACGCGACATGACGTGTGCCGCGTACCAGGACGGCAGCATCCATCGCAGCATGCGCGCGAGCGGGTAGCCGAGCGCCTCGAAGTACGCGTGTGAGAAGGCCGTCGGCAGGACGCTCGCCGCTCCCCACGCCGCCCCCGCGACGGCCCACCTGCGAGCGGGCGACCGCGACGGGTGCACGCCGGAACCGTGCGTGCGTGGGGGTGTCTCGGCAAAGATGTCAGTCACGGCGCACCTACCTCCGATCCACGAACACCGGGTTGCACCACACGTGCGAGTAGTCGGTGTCGTTCGTCTTGGCGAAGACCATCTTGACGACGTAGAAGGTGTCCGAGGCGGGGGCGGGGAGCGTCTTCGTGCAGGTAGAGGCCGTCGGGTTGGACACCGACCACACGACCGCGTTGTTGCTGTTGCGGATGGAGATCTCGGTGCACTTACGCCCCGTCACGGGCTTCTGGGTGATGGTGAACTTGAGAGCGGTCGTCGCCGATGCCGCAACAACGCCGCCTTGTTGGACGCCGTTCACGGAGAAGTAGCCGAGGTCCTCTCGGCCGCTCGCCGAAGCGGCGCCCGTGCGAATGGCGTTCCACACCGCCTCCCGCGTGAGCGGCGAGGTCGTGGAACGGATCCACGTCACGCCGGCCTCGCCGGGTCGCTGCCACGGGGCGTGCGAGTCGGAGTTCGCCACGCCCACGACGAACGGTCCGCCCGCGACGCGGGAGGAGAGGCCGGCGCGCAAGAGCTGGAACCACCTCGTTTGGGTGCTCGCGCTCGCCTGACGCTCCTGCGACATGAGCTCGATCGCCCGGAAGCCGCTCGCGCTCCAGTCGCGCCACGCGTCCGCGGCGACCGAGTAGGGGTGCGCGATGACCGCGTACGAGCTGCCGGGCGTGTGGTCGTTGATCGCCTTGACGAGTTCCGCCGGCGTCAGGTACTCGTCGCGCGGCGGGGCCTTCGAACCGCCGAGGGCGTACGCGAGCGCGTGCCCCTGGTTCGCGGCCGCCATGATCTCGGTTCCCGGCAGCACGGGAATCCCGTGCTGAGCCTCCTTGGTCGAGCAGTCTTCCCGGTAGAGCGCCCAGTTCGCATTCCCTCGGCCCGCCACCGCCCAGATGCCCTTCCAGTGATCGGTCATGAGGACCCACTTGTGGCCATACGACTTCGCGGCGCTCACCTGGGCCGAAAGCGTGTTCCAGCCGTCGCTCCACTCACTGGAGTGGACGTGGCCGTCGCCCGCGCCCCAGTAGAGCGCGGTCGGCAGTGTCGCGACGGTGACCGCGAGTGGCAGCACGGCGGTCTTCTCGGCACCTGCCGCATCGAAGGTCGCAGTCACCGTGAACGTCGCCGTCGTGCCGTCCTCGAGCTCCAGATCGCCGACGGGCACCTCGATGCCGGTGCTGGCGAAGCCTCGGCTGAGGAGCTCTTGCGCATGCTCCGGCACGCGGGAGGCAAGACGGTCGAGCACCTCGGGGACCGACCGCGCGAGGTCCGAGATAGGGATGAGACGACGGTTGGGGCGCGTGACAGAGCGCACGACCCCGTCGGGTCCCGCGACGGCGATTCTGCGGAGCGTGGCTGGCCGTCCCCGGCTCGGGGCGAACGCGGCGAGCGGGAGCGACACGCGGCTCGCTTCAGCGGAGCCCACGGTTACGTCCGAGCCGACGAGCACCGCTTCGCCGTTGGCGGTCTCGGCGGGCCGCAGACGCTCGAGCACGTCGGGGTCTGGGTGCAGAGATGGCGTTGCGCCGACTCCCATCGAAGCGCGGGCTCCCGAGAGAGCGAACAGCAATGCGAGCGCCGCGAGCAGGCGGCGCCTCCGAGCGGTCGTGCGTCTCATGATAACCCCCTCAGTGGTGTGACCATGGCGCCCCCGCGCCGAGGTCTTCGTACGTTCAGC
>CAYWCB010000258.1:0-2626 GCA_964456615.1 uncultured Eubacteriales bacterium
CCGGCATCGTCGTGACATGCCAGAACGAGAAATCGCAGCTCAAGAACAAGGAGACCGCGCTGTCGATCCTGCGCTCACGGCTCTACGAGCTCGAAGAGCAGAAGCGTCGCGAGGAGATCGAGGCGCTCAGAGGCGAGAAGCGCGACATCAGCTTCGGCTCGCAGATCCGCAACTACGTGCTCTACCCGTACCAGCTGGTGAAGGACGTGCGCACCGGTCTCGAGACCGGGAACGTTGATGCCGTGCTTGACGGCGACATCGACGAGTTCGTCGTCGGCTACCACCGCTGGCGGGTGGGGGAGGAGGGTCCCGAGGGGCCTGTCCCGGTGAGCGCTGCAGCGGGCGCGACCGAGGAAGCGGGAACCGGCGACGCCCGGGGCGGGCCGAGCGGCGCCGGGGGCGTCTCGAGTGCCGCCGCGGGTGCTTCGAGCGACCCCGCGGGCGCGGCGGGAGCGCAGGACTAGATGCGCCTGCTCGCCGACCTGCACACGCACACGCTTGCCTCAGGACACGCATACTCGACGCTCACAGAGAACGCGCAGGCAGCGCGCGCGAAAGGCCTCGAGCTGATCGCCATCACCGACCACGGGCCGGCAGTCCCCCAAGGCGCCCACCCCTGGTACTTCTGGAACCTCAAGGCCGCGCCCTCTGTGCTCGACGGCGTGCGCATCCTCAAGGGATGCGAGGCGAACGTCTCCGCCGACAGCGAGAACGGCATGGACCTGTCCGACATCGTGCTCGAGACGCTCGACATCGTGGCTGTCGGTTTCCACCCCACCACGGGTTTCGACGATCTCGATCGCGCGCGCAACACCGAGGCGCTCGTGCGCGCGATGTCGAACCCCTACGTCGACATGGTCACGCACCCCGGAAACGAGCACGAGTTTCCGCTCGATCTTGGAGCCGTTGTTGCGGCGGCGGTCGAGTACCGGGTCATCTTGGAGCTGAACGACCACAGCTTCGCGCACATGAGCGCGCGGGCCGGCTCGGCCGAGCGCGAGAGCGAGTTCGCCGCCGCGGCACTTGCGGCGAGTGCTCCCGTGGCGATCGGGTCGGACGCGCACTACGCGCTGCACATCGGGCGCTTCGATGCGGCCGTCGAGGCGGCCGAGCGGCTCGGGTTCGTCGAGGAGGACCTGGTGAACCGCGACGCCACGGCCGTGCTGGAGTTCCTGCTCGCGAAGCGGGAGCGCCCTCGGCTGGACGCGGGCGGGGAGTGGGCGTGGGGCACGGACGGCGTCGGTGCGCCCACGGGCGCGGATGCCGACACCGACACTAGCGCCGACGCCGACACCGACGCCAACGCCGACGCCGACGCTAACGCCGACGCTAGTGCGAGCGAGGTCTCCCGATGACGCCGCTGCGCAGAGTCGCACGCGCGGGCCGCATCCTCGGCCAGCGACCGTTTCGCGACTACGCCTGGATGACCGCGGGTATCCTGCTCACGGCCTGGGGTCTCGACTCGTTCCTCATCCCGAACAAGATCGCGGCCGGCGGCGTGTCGGGGCTTGCGACGGTCGTCCACTACCTCGCCAAGGCGCGCGGTGTCTACCTGCCGGTCGGCATGCAGATGCTCGTCATGAACCTCGTGCTCGTCGCTATCGCCATGCGCACCGGGCGCGGCTGGCGCTTCGCCGCGAAGACCGTCTACGGGATTGTCGGGCTCTCGGTCGCGATCGACGTCTTCGCCGGCGTCGTGCCGCACCTCGCCTCCGACGATCTGCTCCTTGCCGCCCTCTACGGCGGCGTCATCACCGGCATCGGGCTCGGCATGGTCTTCAAGGCAGGCGGCAACACGGGCGGCACCGATCTGATCGCGCAGATGCTCTCGCGCAAGGTCTCGCTCGGCGTCGGGCAGCTCATGCTCATAGCAGACGGCGCCGTGACCGTCATCGCAGGTCTCGTCTTCGGGTGGCAGTACGCGCTCTACGCGGTGGTGGCGATCTTCGTCTCCGGCCAGACCGTCGATATCGTGCTCGAGGGTCTAGGCACCGAGAAGGCGGCGTTCATCATCTCCGAGGAGAGCAAGCGGATCGGAGAGGCGATCACTGGTGAGCTTCGCCGCGGTGCGACCGCGCTCGCGGCGACCGGTGTCTACACGGGCGAGCGGCGAGGCATGCTCTTCGTGGTGGTCAGCCGAAAGGAGCTCGACGACCTGAAGGCGATCGTCGGGGCGATCGATCCCTCGGCGATGCTCATCATCTCCGACGTGCACGAGGCCATCGGCGAGGGCTTCAAGGAGATGCGGGTGTAGGCAGGACGCGCCTCAGTTGCGGCCTCTCTTCCTGAAGATCCGCCAGATCATCAATACGAAGAACGAGAAGCCCACGCACGCCGCGCCGAAGAGCGCAAGATCCGCCATGAGTTCCACCCACCACGGCAGGTTCGTCCGAGCGAGCAGGATCGAAAGCCCCACGACGAACGCCGAGATCACGAGCGCGAACGCGATCTTGTCGGCAACGTGTTCGACGCGCACCATCACCGAGTCGAACCCGCCGGGGCGCACGGTCACGCGCAAGTCCCCGTCGGCGACGCGCTTGAGCGTCCGGTTGACGTTGTCGGGCAGTCCCTGCGCGGCCCGCATCGCCTGTCGGAACATCTTGAGGAAGTTCCGAGAGAGCTTCGT
>CAYWCB010000259.1:0-2626 GCA_964456615.1 uncultured Eubacteriales bacterium
GCCGTCGCCGCAGCGTCTCGGCCTCCTCGAGCGAGGCGGCCATCTCGTTGAAAGCGTCGCCGAGGCGCTCGACCTCGACCGACCCCCCTATCTCGACGCGGTGCTCCAGGTCCCCGGCGGCAAGAGCGTGGGCAGCGTCCGTGAGGTGCTCGATCGGCCGCGTGAGGTAGTACGCGACCGCAAGGGACACGAGCGCGGCCAGCACGAAGGCGATGAGCGCGCCGAGGAGGATTCCTCGATTGAGGGCGTCGACGAAGGTCTGCTCGGCGCCGCTGAGCACGATGCGCCGTCCCATCCCGCCGCCCATCCGCCCGGCGGGCAGCGTGGCGAGATAGGCCTCGAAGGCGCGGTTCGAGATGGCTCGTGCGATGAGCCCGGCCACACCGACCGAAGCCAGCGCCACCGCGATCATCGCGAGTGCGATCTCCAGGACGAGGCTGCGTTTCATCGCGCGGCCTCGTCGCGGTACTCGAGCTTGTAGCCGACGCCGAGCACGGTGTGGACGTACGTGGGCCTGCGCGGGTCGTCGCCGATCTTTCGGCGGATGTTCTTCACGTGGGCGTCGATCGTACGCTCATATCCCTCGTACGCGTCGCCCTGCGCCGCTTCCATGAGCTGCATGCGGCTGTACACGCGCGCCGGGTGCGATGCGAGCGTGAGCAGGATGTCGAATTCCGTGCGTGTGAGATCGATGCGGTCCTTGCCGATGGTCACCATCCGCGTGGTGGGGTCGATCCGCAGGCCGCCCACGACGACCGCCGTGTCATGCGCCGCCGTGGCGGCCTCGGCGGCCCGCCCGACCCGCCGGAGCACCGCCTTGACGCGCGCCACCACCTCGCGCGGGCTGAACGGCTTGGCGATGTAGTCGTCGGCGCCGACCTCGAGCCCGATGAGTCGGTCCACCTCGTCGACGCGCGCGGTCACGAGTATCACCGGAAGATCGTGTTCGCGCTGGAGTCGGCGGGTCAGCTCGATGCCGTCGATCCCGGGCAGCATGACGTCGAGCAAGGCCAGGTCGGGCACAGCGTGTTCGACAGCGGCGATGGCCGAGTCGCCGTCGTGGGCGGACTCGACCTCGAATCCCTCCTGCTCGAGGTATGCTCTTAGGACCTCGACGATCTTGGGGTTGTCGTCCACCACGAGGACCCTGCGCGGCACTGACTACCTCCTCGTCTCGTCTCCATCATGCGCCATGGTCGGTGGCGCACCAAGTCGAAAGCGAACCAAGAAGGGGCAGGCGAGATGCCTGCCCCTTCCGCTCGAGTGCCAAGCGATGCTACTGGGTCGTGGTCGTCGCGCACCCGCCGCAGCTGCCGTCCCTGAGACCGCGGCCTCGGCCGCCACCGAAGCCACCGCCTGCGGCGCCTGCGCAGCCACCGCCCCCGCAACCCGCACCCGTGCAGGCCGCTGTGGAGTTCACGCGCTCGTTCAGGCGCGCCGTCATACGGGCGAGCGCCGCATCGGCCTGTGCCTGCGTGATCCTGCCCCGCTTCACGAGTTCGTCGAGCATGGCCTTGCGGGCCGCGATCGCGTCCGACACCACTTTGCTCGACGAGACGCCGCTTGCCGAGGCGATCTCGGCGAAGGACTTCCCGTCGGCGCGTGCCTCCCGAACCTCGGTCACGGACGTGCCGGTGAGCTTGGCGACGATGTCGGCGAGCGTCGCCTTGGCCGCCTGGACCGACGCACCGAGCCTCAGCCCGGCGCCGGCCGTTGCGCTTGTCGCCCGTGATGGCGCAGCGGTCGCGATCCCGAACGATCCCAGGACCACGCCGGCCACGAGCGCCGCGATGATGTACATGGCTACCGTGCGACTGCGCATGTAGACCTCCTTTGTTGTGCCCGCGTTTCGAGGCAGGCGATCCTGCCTTCGTGATTCGAGGATGCCCGCGTGGTGTGAACGTGGTGTGAACGCGCGGCACGCGAATGGTGAAGGTCGCCGAGGTCGCGGCTACCTCACCGGGAGACCTGGCGAGGGTGGACGGCTCCTGTGTTCGAACTGGGATGACGGGACTAGAATCATGTCAAAGTGTTCCTCCGGTACGAGGGAAGGGGTGTCGGTAGTGGTGGAAGCAGACGCACCGACAGGACCGGGGCGACAACCGGCGGGCGGGGGTTCTGGTCGCTCCCGTCGACCGCGCTGGGACGATGGGCGGTCTATCTCGCCGTCGCGTTCATCGTCCTGTGGGTCATCAACAGCCTCGTCTTCATGACGACGTCGTTCGCTGACGAGGAGTGGAGAGAGCTGGTCCTGCCCTTCTACGGCATCGGCATGTTGGCGATCGGGTTCGCAGCCGGCGTCGTAGGCGTGATAGCGGTGATCCGCAAGCGCGAACGTTCCTGGGTGGTGTGGTTTACGATCCTGCCGATGCTCCTCGTCGCGATGTTCGTGCTCGGCGAGATCTTCCTGCCGCACTAGCACCGCACGAGCGAGCACCCGGTGCTGCGTCAGCGCACCGGATAGCGCAGCACCGTCTTGAGCTTCTCGGGAGCGGCGCGGTTCGGGTCGCCGATGTAGATCTCGTGGTGCGGCCCGGCGATCTCGTACCCCTCGTCGGCAGCGTACGCGAGCAGGCGCTCGATCGTCGGCTTCTCCTGGTCGTACGGGCCGACATACATGATCTGC
>CAYWCB010000260.1:0-2588 GCA_964456615.1 uncultured Eubacteriales bacterium
AGGAGAACGATGACCTCGACATCCGCGCTCGGCTCGGCCGCCCCGAGGATCTCGACGCCGATCTGCCAGAACTGGCGCATCCGGCCCTTCTGTGGACGCTCGTAGCGGAACATCGGTCCCGCGTAGTAGAGCTTGGCGAACGACCCGGGCGGCACGAGGGTGTGCTCCAGTGCCGCGCGCACGACGCTCGCCGTGCCCTCAGGACGCAGGGTGAGGCTGCGCCCGGCGCGGTCGTCGAACGTGTACATCTCCTTGGACACGATGTCGGTCGCCTCGCCGATACCCCTCGTGAACACGTCCGTGTGCTCGAAGAGCGGCGAGTAGATCGGCTCGTAGCCGTAGCGGGCGAACATCTCCTGAGCGACGCGAAGCAGATGCTCCCAGGCGCGTGCCACGTCGGGGAGCATGTCCGTTGTGCCTTTGGGCGCGCGTGCGTTCACGGCGCTGGCCTTCCGGTCAGGGGTCGTGTGCAAGGCAGGAGTGTACCGCGAGAGGTGTGTCGGCGCGAACCGGACGAGGGCGTGTTCGCTCGCGATCCCCGCTCACGCCCCGAGCGCGCCGGCCAAGACCGAGCCGGGGGCGTAGCTCGGGGACGTCTCAGGAGCACGGGGCAGCGCGCAAGACTATGCCCGCGGGAAGAACGGGTTGAGACGCCGTTCATGCCCCACGGTGGTATCAGGGCCGTGCCCCGGGTGGACGATGGTGTCGTCGGGCAGGGTCGCGATGCGCGCGATGGACCGCCGCAGGGCGCGCCCGTCCCCCGCAGGGAAGTCGGTGCGTCCCACGCTGCCTGCGAAGAGCGTGTCGCCGGAAAAGAGCCGTAACGGACCCGCCTCGCCGCGGTCGCGAGCTACAAGGCAGATGGAGCCCGCGGTGTGCCCTGGAGTGAGCCAGACCTCCAGCGCGAGGTCCCCGGCCTCGACCACGTCACCTTCGCGCAGGATCCGGTCGGCCGGCGGGGCCGTGTCGGAGTACCCGAACAGCGCGCCCCCGGTGCCATCGGGCGCATGAGACGTGATGCGCGGCGCATCGATCTCGTGGATCGCGAGCGGCGCACCGGTCGCTTCGACGAGCGCGCGCGCCGAGCCGAGGTGGTCGAAGTGCGCGTGTGTGAGCACGACGAGCGCGACGCCCCGGTCCCCACAGGCATCGATCACACGCACCGCGTCCGCGTCGGAGCCGGCCGGGTCGATCACGACGCACGGACCTGCCGTCGAGTCCGCCACGACCCAGCAGTTGGCCTGGAGATCGCCCAAGACGAGCCGCTCGAGGAACACCTAGCCGCTCGCCCTTCTCTGGCCGCTTCCCTCGCCGGGCAACATGCGCCGCGCCTCGAAGACGCCTTCGATGCCGTGCACGGTCTTCAGCACCGACTGCAGCTGATCCATGTTGCCGAGCTCGAACAGGAAGCGCATATTCACGATCCCGTCGCGTTGCGCCTGAGCCGAGGCCGCCAGGATGTTCACGCCTGACTCACCGAGCGCCGCGGTGACGTCTTGGAGCAGACGCATACGGTCAAGGGCCTCGACGTAGATCTCGACCTGGTAGGTGGATGCGGCCGAGCGGTCCCACTCGACCTCGATGATCCGTTCCGGCGACCTCAGTAGATCCTCCGCATTCGGGCAGTCGCGGCGGTGCACCGAGACACCTCTCCCCCTGGTGACGAACCCGACGATGGCGTCCCCCGGCACCGGATTGCAGCAGCGCGCGAGACGCACGAGTACGTCGTCGATACCTACGACCATCACCCCGCCGCCCGGCTTGTGGCGCTTCGAACGAGGCGGCCTCATCGGCTCCGTCAGCGAGAGGACGCCGGTCGGCTCTGCGGTGACCTTCTCTCCCGCACCCTTCTGGCCGTCCTTGGCCATGCGCTTGAGGAGCTTCGTCCCCACCTGCTTCGCCGATACCTTGCCGCCGCCGATGCCTGCGAGCAGGTCGTCCGCCGCCGCGTAGTTCATGTCGTTCGCAACTGCCTCGATCGCCTTGGCCGCTGTGGAGGAGCCGATCCCCATCCCGTGCTTTCGCATGACCTTGCCGAGTTCCTCGCGGCCTCGCTGCAAGTCGTCGACACGGTTGGCCTTCGAGAAGTAGCTCCTGATCTTCGATCTCGCGCTCGAGGTCCTCACGATGTTGAGCCAGTCGCGCGAAGGCGCCGAACTCTTGTTCGTCATGATCTCTATGCGGTCGCCCATCTGCAGCTCGTATCCGAGCGGGACGATGGAACCGTTCACCTTCGCGCCGACGGTGTGGTTCCCGACCTCGGTATGGATGGCGTACGCGAAATCTATGGGCGTCGAGCCGCGCCGAAGGGACACGACATCGCCTTTCGGCGTGAAGACGAAGACCTCGTCTTCGAACAGGTCGATCTTCAGCGCCTCCATGAACTCGCGCGGGTCCTTCAGTTCCGTCTGCCACTCGAGCATTTGCCTGAGCCACGCGAGCCGCTCGTCGAACGACTCGTCACCGCGGCTGCCCTCCTTGTACCGCCAATGCGCAGCGATACCGTACTCGGCGGTGCGGTGCATGTCCTCGGTGCGGATCTGGATCTCCAGCGGTCGACCCGCCGGCCCGATCACCGTCGTGTGCAG
>CAYWCB010000261.1:0-2586 GCA_964456615.1 uncultured Eubacteriales bacterium
CAATCTCCACCTCCCGCCGCGCGTGCTCCTGCCGGCCGACGGCGTGTACGCCGGTTCGGCCTGGGTCGACGGCCGCCGCTACATCGCGGGCATCTCGGTGGGCAGGCCGCCGACGTTCCCCGAGTCCCGCGACCACCTCGAGGCACACCTCGTCGGCTTCGAAGGCGACCTGTACGGCAAGGAGCTCGCCCTCGACTTCGTCGGCCGATTGCGGGACCAGCGGGCCTTCGACAGCCCCGAGGAACTCGTCGACGCCGTCCGCTCGGACATCCGAGACGCGATCGACGTGATGGGAGGAGCGGCGTGACGCACGACCCGCGCACCCGCGACGAAGGCCTTGCCGACGACGGCACGCCGGTCGTCGAAGACGCTGCCGCGCTCGAAGCCGCGGAGGAAGCAGCGCGGCGCGCCGAGGACGAGGCGCCTGTCCTCGCGGGGGAGCGCGCGGCGAGAGGTGAGCCGTGGGTGGCTGTTGCGACGGCGTCGTCGCTCGATACCGGGCGCTCCCTCGAACCGGTGTACGACGCGCTCCGCGAGGCCGGGATCCCGGCGGGCTTCGACCCCTATCGCCCCGGCACGGCCCCGACCCCGTACCCGACCGTGCAGCGGTCGTTCTGCGTCGTCGTGCCCGAGTCGCGCGTCGCCGAGGCCGAGGAGGCGCTTCGGGCGGTGAGGGTGGGAGCGGCGGCCGCGGGCGACGCAACCAACCTGCAGGCACCGCGGGTGGTCGCGCGCCGATGGAGAGGCTACCTCGCGATCATCATCACAGTGGTGTTGATCGCTCTTGCGGTGCCCCTCGTCGGCAGACTCTTCGTAGAGTGGGGCCTCCTCGAGTAGTGTGCCTCGAGTGGTGTGCTATACTTCGTCGGCTGTCCGCGCGGGACAGTGTGTCAGTACCTCCGCCTGAGACGTGCGACTCACCGACGCCGCTCTCGGACGAAGGCGAATTCGCGAGAAAGGTGAATGGAATATGCCGCTTTCCAAGGACGTCAAGTCCACGATCATCGCCGACTACGCCCGTGGCGAGGGCGATACCGGCTCCGCAGAGGTGCAGATCGCGCTCCTCACACAGCGCATACGCGACCTCACCGAGCACCTCAAGTCGCACAAGAAGGACCATCACACGCGCCGGGGTCTCTTGAAGCTCGTCGGCCAGCGTCGCCGGCTTCTCAACTACCTCAAGAAGACCGACATCCAGCGGTACAGAGACGTCATCGCGAAGCTGGGACTCCGGGGATAGACCTGGGTCTTCAGAAGGCGGGGCATGCCCCCGCCTTCTTGCTTGACCGCCCGCGGGCGACCGGGCCAGAGCGCCCGGCCACCGCGAGCAGAGGCGCCGTCCGGCACCGCCGGGAGAGCGCGAGTACGAGGCCCGTGCGCATGGGGCGCGCGGGTGAGGCAGGAGGAAGAGGAATCGAATGCCCAAGATCTCTGAAACGTTCGAACTGTACGGGAAGGAGTACACGCTCGAGACGGGCGAACTCGCCAAGCAGGCCGGGGGCGCGGTCGTGGTGCGCCAGGGCGACAGCATGGTGCTCGTCACGGCGACAGCTTCGTCGCAGCCCAAGGACCTGGATTTCTTCCCGCTCACGGTGGACTTCGAGGAGCGAATGTACGCGGCGGGCAAGCTCCCCGGAGGCTTCATCAAGCGCGAGTCGCGCCCGAGCGAGAAGGCCGTGCTCACGGCACGGATGATCGACCGGCCCATCCGCGCGTCATTCGCCGAGGGCTTCCGCAACGAGGTCCAGATCATCGCGACGGTCCTCTCGGCAGATCAGATCAACCCGCCCGACGTCGTCTCCATCATGGGCGCCTCGGCAGCGCTGCTCGCCGCCGGCATCCCCTTCGAGGGTCCGCTCGCCGGCGTGCGCATCTGCCGCGACGCTGACGGGGAGTTCCTCGTGAACCCGTCCTTCGACGAGACCGAGGACTCCGACCTCGACCTCGTGGTCGCGGGCTCGAAGGACGCCATCTTCATGCTCGAGGCGGGCGCCATGGAGATCGCCGAGGACGACATGCTCCAGGCGCTCGTCTTCGCCCAGGAGGCCATCGCGGCCTTCTGCGACGTGCAGGAGCGTTTCCTCGCCCAAGTCGACATCACGCCGTTCGACGCGCCCCTGCAGGTGGTCGATGAGAGCATCCGCGAGCGGATCTTCGCGGCGGGCGCCGAGAAGATGAGGGGCGCGTTGCACAACGCCGACAAGCACGCTCGCATGGACGCGGTCGGCGCCGTCAAGGACGAGCTCACGGCCGAGTTTTCCGAAGACGACCTGCTCGCCTTCGGCAAGGACATCAAGGCCGCACTCAAGCTCCTCGAGAAGAAGACCATGCGCACGATGGTCCTCGAGGAAGGCGAGCGGGCCGACGGACGTGCGGTCGACGAGATCCGCCCGATCTCGTGCACCGCGGGCTACCTGCCGCGCTCGCACGGCTCCGGGCTCTTCACCCGCGGGCAGACCCAGGTGCTCTCGGTGCTCACGCTGGGCATGCTTTCCGAGTGGCAGCGCATCGACACGATCGACGTCTCCGAGGGCAAGCGCTACATCCACCACTACAACTTCCCGCCGTTCTCCACCGGCGAGACCG
>CAYWCB010000262.1:0-2560 GCA_964456615.1 uncultured Eubacteriales bacterium
CGTTCTCGATGACGGTGAGCGTGGGCAGCAGCTGGAAGAACTGGAAGACCACGCCGATCGTCCGGCCCCGCCACATCGCAAGCTGGTTCTCGTTGAGCGCGTGGACGGGCGTACCGCCGACGACGACCTCTCCCGACGTGGGCCGGTCGATGCCCGTGATCATGTTGATCAGCGTGGTCTTGCCCGATCCTGACTTGCCGATGAGCCCGACGAACTCGCCGGTCTTCACGTGCAGGTTCACGCCGCGGAGCGCCGTGAACGGGACCTCACCGGTGTCGTAGACCTTCACGACGTTCTCGACCGCGATGAGCGAGCCATCCGTGCGGCCGCCGCCCGGCTCGTGGACGCTAGTCACGCCCGCGTCCCTTCTCGCTCTGCTTGAAGAAGCTCTTCGCCGACTTGCTGATGATCTTGCGCTGTCGCTCCCGCTCGCGACGGGTGCGCTCATCGGTCTTGGCGGCGAGCGCCTCCAGTTCCTTCTTGAGGTCGCGATAGCTGTCGAGACGTCGTTGTGTCATGTCACCAGACTCCACGGCCTCGATGACGGCGCATCCCGGTTCGGTCTCGTGGCGGCAGTCGCTGAAGCGACACTCGACTGCGAGTTCCTCTATCTCCGGGAACGCCGCCTCCATACCCTCCGCGGCATCCCACAGCGCGAGCGCGCGCATGCCCGGAGTATCGACGACCACGGCTCCTTGCGGCAGGAGGACGAGCTCGCGCGCGACCGTCGTGTGGCGCCCCTTCCCGTCCTTCTCGCGGACTTCGGCCATTGCTTGTACCGCCTTGCCCACAAGCCGGTTCACCAGCGTCGACTTGCCGACACCGGATGCGCCGAGCAGCGCGACGGTGGAGCCCTGACCGAGATACGGTGCAAGGTCATCCAATCCCTGACCTGTGATCGCGCTCGTAGCGATCACATCCACGCCCGCGGAAACCGACGCCGCCTCTCCACGCTGCTCTTCCCAGTCCTTCGCGATGTCCGCCTTCGTGAGCACGACGACCGGGAGCGCGCCGCTCTCCCACGCGAGCACGAGCTCTCTTTCGAGGCGGCGCAGATTCACGCCCCGGCCGGACAGGGACTGCATCACGAAGACGGTGTCGACGTTCGCCGCGACGACCTGCTCGGCGGTCGACACGCCCGGGTCCTTTCGAACGAAGGCCGAGGACCGCGGGAGAATCGCCTCGATGATGGCGACGTCGTGCCCTTCCGGGCGGGACAGCGCGACCCAGTCACCGACGACGGCACGGCTCTCTCCCTCGCCACGCGTGCGCATGAGATGCATCGCGGGTTCCGCACGCAGCGCTCCCTCGGCGGTGAGCACGAGAGGCAGCCCGCGGTCGACGCGCGAGACACGGCCGAGGAAGAAACCGTCCTCCGCGAGCGGGGCAAAGAGCTCGCGCTCGCGGTCGGTCAGTCCGAACGTCACCAGGTCTCGCGCGCTCACGGGCGACCACCGCGGCGCATGCCGCGTGTCGGGGAGTCGATATGAGACGAACAGCGCACGAATGAGATTCTACCGCCGATAGGGAGTCTTGACGCGAAGACACGCAGGCAGCGGCCTCGCGCTCTGTGGAGGAAGCCAGCGGCGTGCCACCGCGCGCAGTCCGGGCGGACGACCGCAGCGATATACTCGCGAGCGGCCGGCGGACGCGCGACTGCACGGTGCCTCACGACAGCGAGGCCGAAACGGCCGGACACCCCCCGGCCGGGCCGGTCCCGGTCGACGAGCAAGGAGCCGCCCACTTGTGGAGGACGACAGATGAAGAAGCGACTCGGACCGAGCGAGCGGCTCTACCCCATGCCGTGCGCGCTCGTCGTCGGCGGCACTCTCGAGGAGGCGGATGCGCTCGCCGCGGCTTGGATCAACATCGTTTCCTCGACGCCGCCCTCCGTCGCGATGGGACTTCGGTGCACGCGCCGCACGCTCGAGCTCATCCGCCGGACGGGCGAGTTCACGGTGAACCTCCCGTCGACCTCGCTCGCAGCCAAAGTCGACTACTGCGGCCTCGTGAGCGGACGCACTCACGACAAGTTCGCGGCGACCGGGCTCACGCTCGTGCCGGGCGCCCTCGTCTCCACACCACTCGTCGCCGAGTGCCCCTACAACCTCGAGTGCCGCGTCACGACCGAGGTCGAGGTCGGCGAGTACGCCGTCGTCATAGGCGAGATCGTCGAGTCGCACGCCGAGGAGTCGATCCTGGACGAGACGGGCGAGAAGGTGGACGTCGGAGCGCTCGATCCGCTCGTCTACATCGCAGGCTCGAGGGAGTACCGCGGGCTCACTCCCAAACTCGCGAACGCGTACTCGATCGGGAAGGTCTACATGTCCGAGTCGGGCGCCGGGTCGGACGCCGAGTGACCGCCGACGCCGCACCCGCGTGCGAGATCTCCCGGGCCTCGCTCGCTGATGCCGATACCGTCGCACAGCTCGTTCGCGAGGGCTTCCGAAGCGAGGCCGAGCGCTACGGGGCCGAGATCCCGCCGATGCGCGAGACGGGCGGCGATGTCCTCGCGGCGCTCGAGAACGGCGACGTCACGCTCGTCGCGCGGGTTGGAGGG
>CAYWCB010000263.1:0-2549 GCA_964456615.1 uncultured Eubacteriales bacterium
GGATGAGTTCGCCCACGCTGCGGATGCGGCGGTTGCCGAAGTGGTCGATGTCGTCCACGTCGTAGCCGTCCGCGCCCTCCCAGAGGTGCACGAGGTATTTCACGCTCTCGAGGATGTCCTCGGGTGTCAGCGTCGTCTGTGAGTCGGGGAGCTTCAGGCCGAGCTTCTTGTTCACCTTGTAGCGACCGACCTTGGCGAGGTCGTAGCGCTGCGGGTTGAAGAAGAGGCCGTCGAGCAGTGCCCGGGCTGATTCGACCGTGGGAGGCTCGCCAGGACGGAGCCGCTTGTATATCTCGATGAGCGCCTCGTCGCGCGTCTCCGTGAAGTCGCGCTCGAGCGTGCGCTTGATCGCCTCGGAGTCCCCGAACATCTCCAGGATCTCCTCTTTGGTCTCGGCGATGCCGAGCGCCTTCAGAAGGACGGTCGCCGGCTGCTTGCGCTTGCGATCGACTCGCACGGATACGATGTCACGGCGATCGGTCTCGAGCTCGAGCCATGCGCCGCGGGCAGGGATCACCTTGCCCGTGTAGATGGACTTGTCTGTTGTCTTGTCCAGCTCCACGGAGTAGTACACGCCCGGGGAGCGGACGAGCTGCGACACCACGACGCGCTCGGTGCCGTTGATGACGAACGTGCCCCGATCGGTCATGAGCGGGAAGTCGCCCATGAAGACGTCCTGCTCCTTGATCTCGCCCGTCTCGCGATTGAGGAAGCGGACGACGACGAAGAGCGGCGCCTGGTACGACATGTCCTTCTCTTTGCACTCCTCGACGGAGTACTTCGGATCCCCGAAGGAGTGCTCACCGAACTCCACGGCAAGGTTGCCGGTGAAGTCTTCGATTGGCGAGATGTCCTGAAACGTCTCCTGCAGTCCCTCTTCGAGGAACCACTGGAAGCTATCTCGTTGTATTGCGATCAGGTTGGGGACTTCGAGGATTTCGGGGATCTTGGCGAAGGTGCGGCGCTGGCGAAGACCGGCGCTTACAACGGGGAAATCCACTCCGCGAGGCACCAGGCGATTCCTCCTTATGGGCGTGAAGCAGAGAGCTAGAGTCGCAAATGATTACCATACCCCAGTGCATCCCCGAGGTCAATTCTTGACTTGCGCGCCAGGGGTGCGAGGGGCCGGAGCCCACACCGGGCTCCGGCCGCGCATCGCCGGACGCCCGAACGGTGCGACTGCGAACTACTTGAGCTCGACGGCGGCGCCGGCCTCCTCAAGCTTGGCCTTGGCCTCCTCGGCCTTCTCCTTGTTGACGCCTGAGAGCACGGCCTTCGGCGCGCTGTCGACAAGCTCCTTGGCCTCCTTCAGGCCGAGGCTCGAGTCGATCTCGCGGACGACCTTGATGACCTGGATCTTCTTGTCACCCGCGCCGGCCAGCACGACGTCGAAGCTGTCCTTCTCCTCGGCTGCCGCGGCCTCTCCGCCGCCTGCGGGAGCCACAGCGGCGACGGCGACGGGCGCCGCAGCAGATACTCCGAAGACCTCTTCCATCTCCTTCACGAGCTCAGAGAGTTCGAGCGCCGGGGCGCTCTTGACCCACTCGAGTACTTCCTCACGCGTGATGTTCGCCATCGTTGGTTCTCCTTCTCACATCGCGGTTCCGCCCTCGGGGCGAAGTCCGTCTCCTGCCGATAGGGTCCTGCTACAGAACGTGCTACGCGGCCGCCTTCTGTTCGGCCACGGCCTGCACCGTGCGCGCGAACGCGCCGACGGGTGCCTGCGCCATGCCCATGAATCCGCGAACGGGGCCTAGCAGCAGACCCATGAGCTTGCCGACCAGCTCTTCGCGACTCGGAAGCGAGGCGATAGCCTTCAACGCCGCCGAATCGACGACCTGACTCTGCACCAGACCGCCCTTGATCTCGAGCGCCTGGTGTTCCTTCGCGTAGTTCTGCAGCGCCTTGGCTGGCGCGACCGGGTCGTCGCCGACGAAGACGAGCGCCGTGGGGCCGAGCAGGTACTCGTCGAGATCCGGCATCGCTAGCTCGCGAAGCGCGATCACCGTCAGGCGGTTCTTGTAGATCTTCAGGTCGGCGCCGCTCTCGCGGATCTTGGCACGCAGCTCCTGCATCTCCTTGACCGTGAGTCCGCGGTAGTCGGCCATGATGATCCCGCCGGAAGCGGTCAGCCGTTCCTTGATCTCTTCGACGATCGATTCCTTCTGGGCTGTGGGCATCTCTTCCCTCCCTTCGCGTGTGCGGTCCGTGCGACCGGCTTGCTCCGCCGGACCACCGCGACGTGTCGGGCCCCCGACACGAACACGGCCCCCGCCGTGGAACAGCGGAGGCCGCGAGCACGAGCTCATGATGCGACGTGTCTGCGTCGCGCGGCCACCTCGGCAGGTGGGAGTCGCCCTCCCCTTAGGCCCGCGGACCCGCGGGCGCCGGCTGTCTTCGGCAGCGGTGGTGCACACGATGTTCTGGTGTCAACGCCGCAGTAGTATGCACGCCGCGCGAGCGATGCGCAAGACCGCGCGTTGCCTCACAAAAAATGTACTCGAAAGCGATTCGATGCCTCACAAAAAGAGGTACTCGAACCGGCACCC
>CAYWCB010000264.1:0-2540 GCA_964456615.1 uncultured Eubacteriales bacterium
GTTCTCGGCGGTCGCGGCAGCACGGATGATCCGCGCCCAAGGCGGCACCACAGTCGCTCTGGCCGTTCCCTGCGCCCCGATGACCTCGGTCGAGCGCCTCCTTCCGGAGGTGGACGAGGTGTGGTGCGCGATCGCGCAGACGCGAGGACCGTTCGCGGTCGCCTCGTTCTACCGCGACTTCCACGACCTCACCGATGCCGAGGTCCTCGAATTCCTTCGGTGAAGCACCGGACCCGGCGACGCACCGCCAGAGAGCTACGATCTTCAATCCGGCCTCTAGGCCTTGCGCGATCTCACAGCCACCAGCACCGCCACACCGACGAGTGCTAGCACGACCGCCGCACCTCCCACGAGCAGCCAGTCGATACCTGCTCGTCCGCGCCCTCTTCGGTCCCGCCCTTCCTCGCGGCGGCGTCCTTCGCCTCCTGTGACGCGAAGACGACGACGCTCTTGGACGCCATCTCGGTCGTCGGGTTCTCGACACCCGCTTTCGACGCCAGCTCCTCGGGAAGCGACCGGTAGTAGAGCGCGGCGATTGCGGTGGCCTGCTCGGCATCGGCAGGCATCTCGAAGAAGTAGGAGCTCGCGACCGACTCGCGCGGTGGGATGCGGTCGTCGGACTGCACCCCGACAGCGTCCCACATCTCGACGGGGTAGTTGCCCTGCGCATCCTTCATCACGGTCACGAAGCGCCGCTCGCCGAGTTCGGTCGTGGTGCCATCGGCGTTCTCGGCCGAGACGGACAACCACATCTCGCGTACCTCTGTGAGCCCGGTGGGCAGGTAGTGACCGGCCCCCTTGTTCGTGACGGACACCGTCACCGACGCCACCGTCCCCGGCGCAACGATCTCCGGCACGTCGAGTTCGACGGTCGCCGCGCTCTTCAGCAGTGCCGTGGAGGCTTCGGCGGGCCCTTGGCCAACATTCGCCCCCACGAACGTCATCGAGTAGATGCTGTCGCGTTCGGGTCGCGTTCGGGTCCGCCTATGCATGCCTGTCCGTTCGTCGGCCCAACCACGCCGACCTGCCTGCTCATGTGGCAGTCCTGGCAGACGACGCCCTCTCTGGCGTACGGCCCGGCCAGCCACTCGGAGTAGCTGCTCTCGAGGTGCGTTCCGTTGGTCGGGTGGTCGACGTTGTGGCAGCCGCCGCATATCTCCGCGCTCGTGTGGAACGCCGAGTACTCCGCGGGGTGCGGTGCTGCCGGGTCCTTGAGTTGCGCCCGGCGCGTCAGGTCCGCCTCGACCAGGTGGGAGGTGTTCGCGGGCTTGCCTTGGATCCCGACGGCCTGGTGGCAGAACATGCAGGCGACACCCTCGGCGGCGACCTGGCTTGCCTTGGCGTCCGGATCGCCGGTCATGTTGCCGATCGGGGCGTGGCAGCGCTTGCAGAAGGTCGCTACTTCGGTGCCGGCGTCGGCCTGGGCCTCGGCGACCTTGACCAGGAAGACCGGGTCGATAATGGCCTTCGCGTGCATCGACTCGGCCCATTGCTCCACGAGAGAGGTGTGGCACGTACAGGCAGCTGCCGAGAGGAACTGCTCTGCTGTCGCATTGCCGGGCTCGACCGGCTTGCCCGCAGCGAGGGCCGATGCGGCGAACACGAATCCGATGATGAACGCTGTGCCGAGCACAACGCAGAAGCGTGTTCTCGCGAGTCCCTCCGCGGTGACGACAGACCGGCAGTATCGACATCTTGCGACTCATCGGACATGGTATCCGAACGGAGCGGCGACCCCTTCGGGCGCAGACGCATGGGAGGTTCACGGATGGGCGATGACGCACTGAGGGCCGCTCGGGACAGAGCAGCCGGACTCGATCCCGCGATCGTCGCGGCGCGCGTCGGCGCCGAGTGGGACTCGGAATCCGGCGTGCTGAGGCTGCCGTTCTTCGACTCGGTCGCAACCGTCACATGTCCCGGGTACGAGGTAGCCGTGGACGGGCGCCCTCTCCCGCCGCACATCGCCGCACTAGTCGTCTACCATCTCTCGCATTCAGACGGAACACCGCCGACCGACACGTGGATCTCGTTCGCGGCGCTCCCCGACGCCTCGTTCTACGCGACGGCCTTCCGTGGATACACCGCCGAACGGATCGCACGGCGCTTCGGAGAACAGCCGCAGGTGCTGCTCGAAGCTGTCGGCCGCGTCGGAGGTGAGGCCCTGGAGGGTGTTGCCGACCGCGCGTGGCGCATCCCGGCGCTGCCGCGCGTTCCCGTTGCGCTGCTGTGGTGGGACGCCGACGACGAGTTCGCGGCGAGGGCCGAGCTGCTCTTCGACGAATCGGCCTCTCACCACCTCACCACGGACGGGTGCGCTGTCCTGGGTTCCTGGCTCACCTCGCTGCTCACGAGCGGTCCGCGAACCTGATCGCCCGGGCCTGGCCCGAACCGCGTCCGACCACACCGTCTGTCGGCCCACGATCCGCACGCAACCCCTCTGAGATCCGCAGAAACGACATCCGGGCCCCCCATGCGGGAGGCCCGAATGCCCTACGTGCAATGCGCGTCGAGACTGGCTACTTGTGGATCCGGATGCTGCC
>CAYWCB010000265.1:0-2505 GCA_964456615.1 uncultured Eubacteriales bacterium
CCGTTGCGCCGCCGAGTGGATGGGCGGGCGATGCGGCTGCTGTCGGTGCTTCCGGCGCTGTGGCTGCGACGGCGTCCGAGGTCGACCTCGCAGCGCCGCAGCGACCCGCGCCCGGGGCGAGCCTGCCCTCGCACAGTTCGGGTCCGACGGGTGCCGGACCGCTCGGGCTCGACTTCACCGGCGAGGTGCGGCTCGAGAGCCTCGGATTGCCCGCAGTGCCCTTCGCCGCTGCTGCCCGGGCGCAGCGGCTTTCTGCTCAGCAACGTGGTGCCGCAGAAGAACATCAGCTACGACCTCACCCGCTTCTCCTATGTGGGTGGCAATGGCAGCGCCTCGAACGCGCTCTGGGTGCTTCGCCGCTGCCGCTCGTGCGCAGCGGCTTTCCCCGCCATCGTCGACGGCCGATGAGCCGGCCGGACCGCCCAATCCGCAGCCAAGCGCGCGTCCGCAAGAGCATCGCAAGCGGCACCCACTCGGAGCGACCACGGACCTCGACCCTCGGGCGCTGGCGGCCGCTCTCGGGCGCCCACTTCCGTTCGGCGTCGAGCGCGAGAGAAGCGGGCAAGCGGCTCAGGCGAGCGCCACCCGCACGTTGCCCGTCGACTTCGTGCGCCCCGACCTTGCGAGCGCGGGGCCGACTCCCTTTGTTTCAAATCCCACGGCGAATCCGCCCTTGCCGGCCGAGCTAGGTCCGAGCTCTGCCGCGGGTGAGACCACGGAGCTGTCCCCGGAATTCCTGGCACAGATCCAACTCCGGGCCGCCGCACGCAAACGTGCGCAGAGCGTCGAGCCGTCGCGCGCCGAGCCTCCGGTCGACGCCGAGCGACCCCTCAGCTCGCGACGGATCTCGCCGAACTCGCGATGCGCGCCGCCATGATGCTCGCCGAGGCGGAGGCGGCGCTGCCGATGCCCGAGTGCCGGGACCCCGAGTCGACGGAGCGTGCCGAGCGGCGTCGTCGGTTCGTCGCGTCGCCGCCACTCGAGACGCCGCTCGCGCTCGCCCACCACCTCGCGACCATCGGGCACCTTCGCGGCGCCCGGCTGCAAGGGGCCAATCTCGAGGGCGCCAAGCTCGGTGGTGTCGATCTCACGGACGCGCTTTTGGTTGGCGCCAATCTCGGCCGTGCCGACCTTCGCGGTGCCTGTTTACGGGGCGCAGATCTGTCGGGCGCAGATCTGCGCGATGCGCGGATCGAGGGAGCCCGATTCGAGCGGTGCCTGCTCACGAGCGCGCTTGCGTCGGGCGTGGATTGGCGTGGGTGCGTGCTCGCCGACAGCTCGCTTCGCGGTGCGGATCTGCGCGGCGCCCGGCTCGGGGGCGTGCAGGCTTACCAGGTTCAAGTGAAGGAGGCGGATCTGCGGGGCGCGAAGCTCGCGAAGCTCGACGCGGTGGGCATCGACGCGCGCGCCGCGTGTTTCGAGGGGGCCGATCTGACCGACGCGGTGCTCCGCGCGGGCGCCTTCGGCAAGGCGAACCTCTCGGGCTGCATCGCGCGTAACGCGAACCTGTCCGAGGCGCGCCTCGTCGGCGCCGATCTGCGCGGCTCGTCGTTCGCGGGGGCGTCGCTGCGCTTCGCCGATCTGTCGCACGCTCGACTCGACGAGAGCACGTTCGTCGGAGCCTGCCTCGCCTACGCGAATCTGCACCGGGCAACCGACCGCCGCACCGACTTCACGGGCGCCGACCGCAAAGGCATCCGGCTGACCGATCCTGACCGGGCGCGCGCCGAGGACTTCGGGCTCGCCGCCCCATGAGGCGGACCGAGCCGCCCGCACGAGAGCACACATGAGCACCCACACCGCTGTCGCACACAACACCAAGCCGTCTCGCCCGCCGCAGCCGACCGCTGCGCGCCACGGGCGGGCTGCCAAGGTCAGGGTCGTCCGCGACCAGGGCGCACCCGGAAAGGAGACGACCCACACCCGGCTCGTCGCCGAGAGTGGCGCCTCGGCCTCGGTCGAGCAGGGCCACATCGTCGTGCGAAGCCCGGCGGGCTTGCCGGTGGCGAGCTACGAGCCAGGCGAGGGGCTGCGCGTGCTCGCGGCGGAGGGGGACCTCACCCTCGCAGCGCCGCGGGGCCGGGTGGTCATCCAGGCCGGCACCGACCTCGTCTGTGAAGGCGCGTCGAGCCTGCGGCTCGGCGCTCCGAGCGTCTCGCTTCGCGCCCGGTCGCTGGCCACGGACTGCACGGACACGGCCTTCGTCTCCGAGCGCTTCGCCGTGCGGGCGAGCGAGCTCGTACAGATGGTTGGCCGATGGGAGCTCCGGGCCGAGCGCATCGTGGAGGTCGCGAAGGACGCGTACCGCGACGTGGCGGATCTCGTGCAGCTATCGGCGGGCCGAATGCGCACGATGGTGCGCGAGACGGCGTCCATCGTCGCGAACCGCACCGAGATCACCTCCGAGGACGACACCGTGATCGACGGCAACCGGGTGCTTCTCGGGTAACCTGATCTACTACTCCCGAGGTTCATTGCGTAGTGGCAATGAAGTTCAGGCAGCAA
>CAYWCB010000266.1:0-1868 GCA_964456615.1 uncultured Eubacteriales bacterium
GGAGGTGCGTCACTCGTACCGCCGAATCGGTCGTGTTCACCGACTGTCCGCCCGGCCCGCTCGACCGGTAGACGTCGACGCGCAGGTCCTCGTCCCGGATCTCGACTTCGATCTCCTTCGGCAGGACGGGGAGCACGTCCACGCCGGCGAAGGTCGTCTGCCGCCGCTTCTTCTCGTCGGTCGGGCTGATGCGCACGAGGCGGTGGACACCTATCTCCGAGCGGAGCATGCCGTAGGCGTTCTTCCCGTGCACGGTGAATACGGCGCGGTCGAGCCCGAGCTCGACGCCCTCCGGCGCGTCGTGCAGGTCGATCTTCCAGCGCTTGCGCTCGGCATACTTCGCGTACATGCGCCAGAGCATCTCGGTCCAGTCCTGCGCCTCGAGCCCACCTTGCCCGGGCACGATCGTGACGATGGCGTCGCGGTCGTCGAACTCGCCGGTGAACCAGGAAGAGACCTCGAGCTCGTCGACCTGCTCCGCAAGATCGCGCAGCTCGCTCGAGACCTCGGCGGCGAGCTCCTCGTCCTCTTCGGCGACAGCGAGTTCGTTCGCGACCTGGACGTCTTGGATCGCCGACGCGGACGCGTCGTAGGCGGCGATCTCGTCGCGCAACTGCGCGAGCTTCGACATCACCACCTGCGCGGCGGCGGCGGCGTCCCACAGCGTGGGGTCGGCGGACTGCTCTTCGAGGTCGGCGACCTCGATGCGCTTGGCTTCGATGTGCAGGTACTCGCCCATGCGCGCGATGCGCTCGCGCAGCTCGGCTATGTCGGTGGCTCTGTTCTCGATCATTGGCGACCGCGTCCTACACGCTCGCTCCGTGGCACTTCTTGTACTTCTTCCCGCTGCCGCACGGGCAGGGGTCGTTCCGGCCGACGTTCGCCCACGGGTCGTCCTTGTCCTTGACGACCGTCGCCACGGCCCCACCGGTACCCGCCACTGACGCGGCAGCCGCGATCTGGTCGGGCGACGGTCCGCCGAGGCCCATCTTGTCGGCGGCCTGCACGGCGCCCGCGAAGATCGATGCCTCGCTCGGCGCGGTGTAGGAGACGTCGTGCACGACGGGTTCGGGCTCGAACTCGCGGACGACCTCGATGTGCATGACGGTCCGGAGGAAGTCCTCCTTCACGCTCCCGACGAGGTTCGCGAACATGTCGTAGGCCTCGGACTTGTACTCGACGATCGGGTCGCGCTGCCCCATCGCGCGAAGCCCGATGCCCTCTTTCAGGTAGTCCATCTCGAGCAGGTGGTCCATCCAGCGCGTGTCGAGCACGCGGAGCATGACCTGGCGCTCGAGTTCCCCGATGTTCTCCTCGCCGAGCACCTCGGACTTGCGCTCAAAGGCCGCGAGCGCCTGCTCGGCGAGCACGTCGGCGAGCTCGTGAGGGTTGTCGATGCTCTCGCGCTGCTTCTCAGCTGTGCCGTCCATGCCCGTGAGCTCGCGGTACCAGCCGGCCAGACCGTCCCAGTCCCACTCCTCGGAGAAGGTGCGCTCCGGGCAGAAGGTGAGCACGCCGTCGGTCACGACCTCGCGCATCATCTCCTCGACGCGCCCGTGGATGTCCTTGCCGTCGAGGACGCGGTTGCGCTCGGCGTAGATGACCTCGCGCTGCTTGTTCATGACGTCGTCGTATTCGAGAACGTGCTTGCGCGCGCTGAAGTTCATCGCCTCGACCTGGCGCTGCGCGCTCTCGATGGCCTTGCTCACGAGACCCGCCTGGATAGGCATGTCGTCGGGGATCGAGGTGCGCTCCATCATGCTGCCGATGCGGTCCATCCTATCCCCGCCGAAGAGCCGCATGAGGTCGTCTTCGAGCGAGAGGTAGAACTGGCTCGCGCCCGGATCGCCCTGGCGTCCCGATCGGCC
>CAYWCB010000266.1:1919-2500 GCA_964456615.1 uncultured Eubacteriales bacterium
CGCCGGCCTCGACCACGCTGCCGTGCTCCTCAGCGGTGATGCGCTTGGCCTGCTCGAGCGCGTCGGCGCGCTGCTCGTCGGTCGCCTCGTCGGCCTTGATGCCGCGCTCGACGAGGATGTCTTCGACAAGGAAGTCCGGGTTGCCGCCGAGGATGATGTCGGTTCCCCGGCCGGCCATGTTCGTCGCGATGGTGACCGCACCTACGCGGCCGGCCTGCGCGATGATGTGCGCCTCCTGCTCGTGATACTTCGCGTTCAGCACGTTGTGCTTGATGCCACGCTTCTGGAGCAGGCGCGAGAGGAGCTCCGAGTTCTCGATCGAGATCGTGCCGACGAGGCAGGGCTGGCCCTGCTCGTGCCGCCCGACGATCTCTTCGACGACCGCGGAGAACTTCGACTTGACGCTGCGGTAGATGAGGTCGTTCAGATCGTCGCGGATCATCGGCATGTTCGTCGGGACGACCATGACCGGGAGCTTGTAGATCTGGCGGAACTCGGCGTCTTCCGTGACGGCCGTACCGGTCATGCCCGCGAGCTTGTCGTACATGCGGAAGTAGTTCTGCAGCGTGATGGTCGCAAGC
>CAYWCB010000267.1:0-2493 GCA_964456615.1 uncultured Eubacteriales bacterium
CTGGCGGAGAGGGAGGGATTCGAACCCTCGAGCCCGGGGTAACCGGACTAACGGTTTTCGAGACCGCCGCATTCAACCACTCTGCCACCTCTCCGCAGTGGCGCGAACCACATCGGGGCGGCTCAGAGCGCAGTGGCGAGTATAGCGAGGCCGGTGAAGCCGGGCAATCGGTCGGAGGTGCTGGCTGGCAGCGCGCAATGGAAGTCGCGGGGGTTCGGGTTCACGGGCCCATAGGAGCGGCGCCTGCGCTACCGGGCTACCCGCATCCATCCCCACCCAAAGGGCATTGGCGAACGTGCGCGTACCCGACCGTCCTACTCAGTCTGGATCTCGTAGATGTCGGCTCCTACCGCTTCGAGACGCACCACCTGTCCGAAGACCTCGCCCTCGAGCGACTCGGCGAGGGACGTCTGACTCGGCAGGTCGCGGGCATGATCAGACCCGCGAGGTATCCCACGAGCACCGCAGCGGCGATTCCACCGGCGGCCACGAGCAATGACCGAACCACTGCCGAGCGGTCGCCGATGCTGATCCCGAATGCGAGACCCATGATCGGCAGCATGAGTGGTGCGACGATCATCGCACCGATGACCGCGGCGACCGAGTCCAAGAGCAGGCCGAAGGCCGCGATCGTCGCCGCGAGGACGAGCAGGACGTAGAAGCGAACGAGCTTGGTCTGCAGGCCGGGGTGCTCGTACACGACCGTGTCCCGATGGCGAGCGTCCTCGCTGGCATCGATCGGACCGCCGTGGAGCAACTCGGATACGCTTGCCATGGGTTCGCCCCCCTCGATGTCTCGCAGGCCGCTGCGTCAGCCGGCAGCGCCGCCGTGTCGTGACGGTCCCGGCCGCATCGAAGCGACGCCGCGTCCGTCGGCGACGCGAGTATGTCGATGGGTGCGAAGCACGGGCAATCGAGAACACGCCGCGCGGTTAGGATGCGATGCGAGTCCCGCGCGCCAGCGTGCACGTGCCCGCCTGCACGCGCACCCGCCTGCGTGAACCCGCGCGGGTTGGGCAATCAACTGAGGAGGCACCGTCGCGGTCGTTGCTGCCGCGAGCGACGCGGTCAGCGAACGCGGGAGGCGATCCGCCGTGCGCCGTACGAAGATAGTCGCCACGATCGGCCCGGCCACCGAGTCGAGGGAGACGCTCGCCGCCCTCATGGCGGCAGGTATCGACGTCGCGCGCCTCAACGCGTCGCACAGCACAGTTGACGAGCTCGACCGACGGCTGCGCGACGTGCGGAGCGTATCGAGTGATCTCGGTCGCACGGTGGCCACGCTCCTGGACCTGCCCGGACCGAAGATCCGGCTCGGCGATGTCGAACCGAAACACGTCGCGGCAGGAACGGAGCTTGTGCTCGCGGCGGCGAGCGACGCCAACGAGAGCGCGGGGGTGCCGTGCGCCGAGTGTGCCGCCCTCACGAACGCCGTCTCGCCGGGCGACGTCCTCATCATCGGCGATGGCGACGTGGAGCTCGAGGTTGCCTCGGCGTCGAGCGAGGCCATACTCACGCGTGTCGTGAGCGGAGGGACGATCGCAGGCCGAAGGGGCGTCACCGCCAGAGGCGTGAGACTGCCGATCGGGCCGCTGACCCAGGCTGACCGAGAGTACGCTTCTTGGGGCGCTTCCGCTGGAGTCGATATGCTCGCTCAGTCGTTCGTACGCGAAGCCGCCGACATCGATGCACTCAGAGACCTCGTCGGCGAAGCGAACCTCCCGATCGTCGCGAAGATCGAACTGCCCGAGGCCCTCGACGACATCGAAGCGATCGCAGAGCGCTCCGATGCGGTGATGGTCGCGCGCGGCGACTTGGGCGTCGCGTCGAGACCCGAGGAAGTGCCTGTCTTCCAGAAGCGGATCGTCGAGGCCGCTCGCGCTCAGGGTCGGCCGGTCATCGTCGCCACGCAGATGCTCGACTCGATGATCCACGCGCCGCGACCTACTCGCGCCGAGGCCTCGGACGTCGCCAACGCGGTCTTCGACTCGGCCGACGCGGTGATGCTCTCGGCGGAGACGGCCGTAGGCGACTACCCGGTCGAATCCGTGTCTATGATGTCGCGCATCCTGACCCTCGCCGAGGAGTACCAGGCCGACGCCGTCACACTGCCTCGGCCGCACGCAGGCGACGACGTGCCGTGGGCGGTGAGCGCGTCGGTCGCGGAGCTCGCCGGCGTTCTCGACCTCGCGGCTATCGTGACGGCCACTGAGTCGGGCGCCACGGCGCGCTACGTCGCGGCGCATCGGCCCGCCACGCCGATCGTCGCCATCACCCCCAGCGATCACGTCGCACGCCGTCTCGCTCTCGTCTGGGGGGTCACGCCGGTCGTCACGTCGTCGCCGCGCGACTTGGACGACATGATCCGCATCGCCGTAGATGCCGCGCGCAACGCGGGATACGCGGCCGATGCGCTCGTCGCGATCACGGCCGGGGTCGCGCTCAGCCGGCCGGGCACGACCGATCTCATCCATGTGCGGAGGATCGGCTAGC
>CAYWCB010000268.1:0-2493 GCA_964456615.1 uncultured Eubacteriales bacterium
AGGCGTCCTTGAGCTTCTCGGCGTGTTTGAACGAGTCGTTCAGCACCGTGCTCAGCCGGGGACCAAGCCCCTGGGCGAGTGCGGCGCCGCTCACCTTGGGCGCCGCTTCAACCGCGGCATTCACTTCGCCCGCGAGCGCGTCCACGTCGGCGCCCACCTTCTCGAGGATCGGACGGACGATGCCCTCCGCCTGGTCGAGCGGGCCCTTGAGCAGATGCTCGGGTTCGATCGTGGACGACGAGGCCTCCTCGGCGATCCCCTGGGACGCCTGCAGGGCCTCCTGCGCCTTGATGGTCAGCTTGTCGAGCCGCATTCCCTGGAACCTCTTCTACAGACGCGCCGTACGGGCGCGGCACTTCCGATGTTCACGAGGGCACTCGGGCGTCCTGGTGCGGGGCGTACTCATGCGATCACGGTTCCCGTCTGACCATCCGCCCGGGCGGGACGCGCACGATCTCGCCGCGGAGCGACTTGTGGAGCTCGTGGAGCTCGTGTGCCAGACGCTGCTCGGTCTTGCCGAGCTCGGCGCGCGCGTTCTCGAGCTCGGACTGCACGCGATCGAGCTCCACCTGCAGTTCCATGATCCGCATGACGCCGGCCAGGTTCACGCCTTCCTCCTGCGTAAGGCGCTGGATGAGCTTCAGTCTCTCGATGTCGGCATCCGAATACAGGCGCGTGTTGCCGGCCGAGCGCTGGGGCTGTACGAGGCGCCTGCGCTCGTAGATCCGAAGCGTCTGGGGATGCATACCGGCGAGCTCCGCTGCGACGCTGATCATGTACAGCGGACGATCCTTCCCGACTCCGCTCTTGCCCTTCATCCGACTTGCACCTCCCGGCAACGCACGCCTACTTGATGTGCGCTCGAACGTCCTCGTCGCGCGACGATTGGAAGCGCTTGAGCAGTTCCTTCTGTTCGGACGTGAGCTTCTTGGGAACGGCGATGCTCGCCTTGACCTTGAGATCGCCCGTCCCCTTGCCCCTGAGCTTCGGGGCACCGCGTTCGGCGATGCGGAACACCCGCCCGTCCTCGGTGCCCTCGGGCACCTTCAGCTTCACCTTGCCGCCATCGGGAGTCGGAATCGTCACCTCGGTCCCAAGGGCCGCCTCGGTGATCGTGAGCGGCAGTTCGAGAAGCACGTCGGCGCCCTCACGCTTGAAGAACGAGTGGGTCTTGATGTGCGTGATCACATACAGGTCGCCGGACGGGCCACCGCCGGGCCCCGGTTCTCCCTTGCCCTTGAAACGCAGCTTGCCACCGTCGGTCGCACCGGCCGGCACGTTCACCGTTACCGGCTTGAGCTTCCTGACCGAGCCGGCGCCCCGGCACGCGGTGCATGGCTGCTCGACGATGGTTCCCTCGCCGCCGCATCTCGGACAGGGTCTCGAGAAGCCGAACAGCCCTTGCCCCTCCGAGACGCTCCCGCTGCCGGCGCACGTCAGACACGTCGTCCGGCTCGTGCCCGGCTTAGCGCCGGTTCCCTTGCACGTCGTGCACTTCTCCGCGCGCTGGATCTCGACCTTCTTGGAGACGCCCTTCAGAGCCTCGTCGAACGTGAGGGACACGTCGTACTGCAGATCGGCGCCCCGACGCGCTTGCGCGGCCTGCTGCGGCCTGCCGCCGACACCGCCCGTGAAGCCGCTGAACACACTGCCGAAGAGGTCTCCCAGATCGCCGAGGTCCTCGACGTTGACCTGGTAGTGGAAGCCGCCCCCGGGTCCCGGGCCGCCGGCGCCGGGAGGCATCCCGGAGAAGTACTGGCCGTACTGGTCGTACTGCTTGCGCTTCTCGGCATCCGACAGGACCTCGTAGGCCTCGTTGATCTGCTTGAACTTCTCCTCGGAGCCCCCGGCGTCGGGATGGTGCTTGCGCGCGAGGCGGCGGAAGGCCTTCTTGATCTCGTCGGCCGAGGCGTCCTTCTTGACTCCAAGGACCTCGTAGTAGTCCGTACCAGCGGCCATCCGCTACTCCTTGTTGGCCCCACGACCCGACGAGACCACCACCATTGCGGGCCGTATGCACTTGCCGTGCATCTCGTAGCCCTTCTGGTACACGTCCACGACGGTGCCTTCGGCAACGTCGCCATCCTCACGCTGCGCCATCGCGTGATGCAGGTTCGGGTCGAATGGCTGGCCGAAGGGATCGATGATGGTCACGCCCTCTCTCGACAGCACGTCCAGAAGCTGGCGGTGGACGCTCTCGACGCCCGCCAGCAGCTGCTTGAGGTCCCCGCCGGCGGTCACGTGCTCGATCGCCCGCTCCAGGTTGTCGATGACCGGCAGGACCTCGCCGATGATCCGCTCGCCCGCCCGGTTCACCAAGTCCTGTTGGTCGCGCGCGACCCGCTTCCGGTAGTTCTCGAACTCCGCCTGGATCCTCAGTGCAGTGTCACGGCAGACCTCCGCCTCGGCTCGTGCCGCTTCGACCTCGGCCTCGAGCGTGTCGCCCCGAAACTCGAGTTCGGCACCCAAGTCCGCCTCCAGCTCAGGGTCGAT
>CAYWCB010000269.1:0-264 GCA_964456615.1 uncultured Eubacteriales bacterium
GCCGGTAGCTGCGGCCCTCCATGTGTACGTGGTAGGAGCTGTTTACGAGACGATCGAGCACGCTCTCGGCGACCACCGCGTTGGGGAAGAGCTCGTACCAGTCTTTCGGTGAGCGGTTCGAGGTGAGGACGAGGGAGCCGCGGCCGACGCGCTCCGAGACCAGTTCGTAGAAGTCGTCGCCCTGGGCCGGCGTGAAGGCGCGCAGAGCGAAGTCGTCGAGGATGAGGAGATCGACGCGCGCGAGCCGGCGCAGGCGCGCCTCCC
>CAYWCB010000269.1:274-2490 GCA_964456615.1 uncultured Eubacteriales bacterium
CGCCGGCGAGCTCTGCGAGCACCCTGCTCGTCTTGGCGAAGAGCACCGAGTAGCCCCGCCGGCAGGCGGCGTGGCCGAGGGCCTGCGCGACGTGCGTCTTGCCCACCCCAACGGGCCCGTAGAGCACGACCGACTCACCGCGCTCCAAGAAGCGTAGCGCACCGAGGTCGCGGATGAGCGGCGCCGGCAGCGCGGGGTTGTAGGCGAAGTCGAACTCCTCGAGCGTCGCCGCGCTCTCGAAGCGTGCCCGGCGGATGCGCCCCGAGAGCGCCTTGGCCTCGCGCCGGCTGATCTCGTCCTCGAGCAGCACCTCGAGGAACTCGAGGTGGCCGAGGTCACCGCCGCGGGCCTGCTCAAGGCGCGCCTCAAGCGTGGCGAGCATGCCGGAGAGCTTCAGTGTCTTGAGCTTGCCTTCAAGCTGATGGGTCTGCATCGTCACGCCTCCAGATGGGCGAAGAGTGTCTCGGGTCCGTGCAGGTGGGCGGGAGCGGAGGGCACGGTCTCGGCCTCGCTTGCGGCGTGCTCGCGCCCGGCGGCGAGGATGCCGCGCACCGTGCGGTAGCTGGGATCTCCAACCGAAAGGGCGAGCTCGCAGGCGGCGTCGAGACGTTCGGCCGAGTAGCTGTCGGCGAGACGCAGGACGCCCTGGGCGCTGCGCAGGCGGTGCAGGGCCTGCTCGCCGAGGAGCTCGCCGACCAAGGTCGCCACGGCGGGGCCACACTCGCTGGCACGGTGACGGCACCACGAGGGCGTGCGCATGAAGAACGCCGCCTTCTTCTCCGGGTAGTCGGACCAGTCGGTCGAGCGTCGGCCCTTGCCCACGCGCAGATGCGTCTTCACGATCTCGCCGTCAGAGAGGACGCACACGACCTTGTCGGTCGAGCGTACGTCGAGCCGCTGTCCGATGAAGCGGAAGGGCACCGAGTAGAGCGCGCCGCCCACGGAGAGGTGGCAGTCGGGACCGACCTTGGCCGTCTGCCAGCTCGCCACCTCGAAGGGCCGCGTCGGCAGCGCGAGAAGCTTCTCGGCCTCGAGCGCGCGGAAGACGGCGATCGGCCTGGCGCCGCCGAGCGGCCGCGCCGCACGCATGCCGGCAACTTCGCGCGACCAGGTCGCTGCCTGGCTTCTCATGGTCGGCAGATCGGGGAACACTCGTCCGGCGAAGAAGCTGTCGCGCACGTAGGGCACCATGCGCTCGACGCGCGGCTTGTCCTTGGGGTGGGCGAGTCGGGCCGGGTCGACGAGGCAGCCGTAGTGGTAGGCGAGCTCCGCATAGCCACGGTTGAGGCGCGGGTCGTAGAGGTCGGCCCTCAGGATGCCGCTGCCCAGGTTGTCGGGCACAAGCCGGCGGGGCGCGCCGCCGAAGAACGTGAAGGCGGCGACGTGGGCGGCCAGGAACTCGCCTTGCGTCATGCGCAGCACCGGGTAGCAGAAGAGGTGCCGGCTGAAGGCGAGCGTCATGATGAACGCCCACACGCGGCGCTTCGCGCCGCTCGCTGGGTCGATGAAGCTGCCGAGGTGGCCGTAGTCGAGCTGGGCCTCCTCGCCGGGCGGGGGATCGGGCCGCAGGACCGTGGCCCGCTCTTCCGCGGCCTCCTCGGCGAGCTCGCTCGCGACATAGCGGCGCAGGCTGGCGATGCTAACGGTGAGGCCATGCTCGTCGCGCAGGCGCTGGTGGATGGTGGCCAGGGTGTTGGTCGCCAGGTGCTTCTCTATGTAGTCGTGGAAGGGCGCGATCTGGCCGTGCACCGAGCTTCGCGCGCGAGAATCGCATAGCTCGGGGAAGTGCTCGCGCACGATGGCCGTCCACTGCGCCTGCGTAAGGGGCGGCCCTCCCGGCGAGAGGCCGGCTGCCCCGGCGCGGCTTGTGTACTTGCGCACCGTCTTGCGATCCAGTCCCAAGGCGCGGGCCATCTGCGAGACCGTGTCTCCGGCATGCCAGTGCCTGAGCAACTCCACCACGTCGACCACAGCGAACATCCTCCTGGCCATCCACATCCCCTCCCGTCGAGCCTGCCGACGGGAAGGCTAACCAAAGCCTGCAAAGCGGTGACCGGGTGGGGAATTACTTGATCGCTGGGGTGGGGAATTACGTGATCGCGCCCCTGGGGAATTACTTGACGCTACAGGGCCTCAGGCTGGGGAATTACTTGATCGCCGACATTCGATCGGTCGTTCAGTCCATGAAGGGCAAGAAACCCAGTCTGAGAGCTATC
>CAYWCB010000270.1:0-2481 GCA_964456615.1 uncultured Eubacteriales bacterium
CATACCGTCGTTCTTCAGGAGGTCGCCTGACCCAACTGAGTCATTTCCCCCTCAGAACGGACTGGCGCTACGCTGCAGACCCCGCCCATGGGTGGATCTTCTCGAGCTCACCGGCGAGTCTCTCCTGTGCGACTTCGGTGTCGAAGGCCGCCTGAGCTCGCAGCCAGTAGCCGTCCGACAGGCCGAAGAAGCGGCACAGACGCAGGTCCGTGTCCGCCGTGATCGAGCGCCTTCCGGCGACGATTTCGCCGATGCGCTGCGCGGGCACGCCTATCTCCTTCGCGAGGCGGTACTTCGAGATTCCCATAGGCAGCAAGAACTCCTCGAGCAGGAGCTCTCCTGGTGTCACGGGAGCGAGTGTCCTTGCCATCACCATCACCTTCTAGTGGTAGTCCACGATCTCGACGTCTTCCGGACCGGCCGAGGTCCAGCGGAAGCACACGCGGTACTGGTCGTTGATACGGATGCTGTGCTGCCCCGCGCGGCTTCCCTTGAGTGCCTCGAGTCGATTCCCCGGTGGGATCTTGAGGTCATCGAGCCGCCCCGCGATCTCAAGTTGCCGGAGTTTGCGAAGCGCGACCCGCTCGAAGGAGGCGAAACGCTTGATCCGCTTCCCTCGCGCGAGCGCCTCGGTGTCGGGGTCTCGATACGAGACGATCATGCCCGAATAGTAACGTGCGGCGTGAATAACGTCAAACGGGACGTGAATATCGCCGAGGAAGCGCGAGTCCCGTTCTAACAGTTCTTGCACGGACATCTGGTCGACGTTGTGCGCGAAGAAGGCGATCGGCCGGAGCGCTTCCTCGTGCTGTCCTTCTCGAGCGACTGGCTCTTTCCGACCTACCAGGCACGCCATCTGGTGGACGCGCTGCTCGTCGCGAGCAAGTCGGTCACGTTCGCCGAGATCCCCAGCCCCTACGGGCACGACGCGTTCCTGCTCGAGGTCGACGCCCAGACGGCGCTCATCAGGCCTTTTCTCGAAAACGCCGTGCGGGCCAACGCCGGGTGGCTGCGCGACTTCGCCTCCTGTCGCCAAGGAGGTGGCCTCGTGACCGCCGCAGAACTCCTCAGGCGCGATTTCGCGCTCATAGCCGACCGCATCCCCCAAGGTGCGCGCGTGCTCGATCTTGGTTGCGGCGACGGGCAGCTGCTCGAGATCGTGCGTGAGCAACGGCAGGCGAGCGTCACCGGCGTCGAACTCGACCTGGACAACATAGTCGCGTGCATCGCCCGCGACATACCGGTGGTCCAGGCAGACCTCGACCACGGCCTCGGGGACTTCCCCGACGACGCGTTCGACTACGTGATCCTGTCGCAAACGCTACAGGTGGTTCGCAAGCCCGCGCTCGTCGTGAGGGAGATGCTTCGCGTCGCCCGCAGGGGCATCGTCTCGTTCCCGAACTTCGGACATTGGCGGGTCCGTGCCTACCTCGCATTCTGCGGCCGGATGCCCGTGTCGCGCTCGATCCCTTACTCCTGGTACGAAACGCCCAACATCCATCACACGACCATCGAGGACTTTCGGGGGTTTGTGCGAGAGAGTGGCGGCGTGCTTGCCGAGGAGATCCCCCTGCGCTCGGCCGATGCGAGCGGACGCGTCGTGCGCGTGTGGCCGAACCTGTTCGCTGACACCGAGATCGCGCTGATCGAGCGGGCGCCGTAGCTCGTCGCTGACACGCTCACCACGGCCGGACGCGCTCGCCGCGCCGCGCCTTCGCGATGGTCCGCTCGGCGGCCTGACGGCAGCGTCCCCACCTACTGGGCGACGAGCTCGCCCGCGATCATGTCCATGCCGCACGCGAACCGGTAGGTTCCCTCCTTCAGCGGCGGCAACGTCACCGTCGCGGGGCCTTGGGAGTTGTCGAGGGACACATCGAGTCCCGGGATCACGAAGCCCGCGGCGCACCCGTCCCCTCGGCCAACCGTGATCTCGATCGGGACGCCGGCCCTCACGCGAACGAACTCGGGTTCGTAGCCGTAGGCCCCTATGTTCACGAAGACCCGTTGAGGCGCGGCTTTCGGCGACAGCTTCTGCTCCGTATCCGTCGTGCTCGATGCCACAGTGCCCGGCTGTACCGTCGGCGCCTGAGATGGCCTCGGCACCGGTGCCGGCACGGCCCAAGTGATCTCGAGCCCGGTATCTCGGGTCCCCGGAATCGTCCCAATGGCATCGGCGCCTGCGCGGCCAACGTCCGGGCCAAGGAACGCCATCACGCCGAACGCGGCGATCAGGACGAGCGACACGACGGAGATCCCGGCGGACGCCGCGATGAAGGCCCGTCTTCGCCTCTCGGCAGCATCGAGGTCGCGGCGTATCACCTGTGCGGCGTCGTCGGATGAACCTTCGAACAAGGTGGGCACGTGGTGCTCCTCGCGGATGGGGTGCCGGGTGACTGGCCAGGCGGCGCGGTCGCCGCGCAGCCTCGATATCTGGACCGTCGACCCCGCTGCCTCGAAGAACCGCGAGCTGAGGCAGCGGGG
>CAYWCB010000271.1:0-2462 GCA_964456615.1 uncultured Eubacteriales bacterium
CGATCCGAGCCCCGGTAGGGCGTCCAGACACCCTTCGTGAAAGATCGAGGCTAGGGGAGCCGGGTCGCTGGGGAAGGAACCGGACGTGTACTGCACGAAGTGCGGCCAGCAGCTCGAGGTGGGGAGCCGGTACTGCACTGCCTGCGGAACACCGCTCGAAGAAGCGGCGTCGTCCGATACTCAACCGATGCCCGCAGCACCAGCGACGGCAGAGCCGCCCATAGCTCCGGCGGCAGCGCCCCCGGCGGTCGCACCCACGGCGGCTTTCGCTGGGGAGGCTGCCCCAGCTTCCTCCTCCCCGATGAGGAACCGGGTGATCATCGCCGTGCTCGCAGTCGCTGCGGTCGCGGCCATCGTGGTCGCGGTCGTCGTTCTGAACGACTCCCGCAGCTCCGAGCAGCCGTCTGGCTCGTCGTCAGCCGAATCGACAGCCGGCGATGCCGATGGGTCAACCGGATCGGGTGAAGAGCCGACGACCGACGACGGCGCGGCGTACGAGGAAGACGACAAGGCCGCGGGTCCCACCCCGGAGGAGTCGTACGATATCGTCTACCAGGCCTATGTCGATGCGGGGTCCCTCGGCGATGAGATCGGCAAGGCACGGACCGATGGCGCCTACGGCGGCACCGGCTTCGCCTACGAGCGGTTCAACCCCTCGATCGGCGCACAGGACCGCGCCACCCGCGCGAGGCTCCTCGAGGACTGCGAAGCGCTGGTCACGCGCGTCAGCGAGGCTCGCGACGCTCTGCGGAACCAGGCGATCGACATCTCCTGCGAGTCTCAGCGCGCGCAGGTACTCGTTCTCTACGACTACTTGTTCGAGAGGGCTTCTGCGATGAAGGACGCCGCGGAGGTGGCAGTCGGAAACCCGGACGAATCTGCGTGGCGCCCCGTGCTCCAGCCGAGGAGTACCGATGCGCGCAAGGCATTCGATGCCGCCTACCCCGGAGCAGCTCTGACGGCACCATAGCAGCCCTGCCTGTGCGCCCCCATGACACGACACGCCCCGCGCTTGAATCAGGGCGGCCCTTCGGCCCGCGCTACCGCTCCCCCAGGCAGTACAGCCACCCGTCGCGCGATCCGATGTAGATGCGACCGTTCCAGACGATCGGCGTCGATTCGAACGAGCCACCTCCGCGGAAAGTGCCCACTTCGCGTACGGACACGCGCCACGCCTGCCCGTCCCGGCTCCGCAGCACCAACCCTCCGCCGCTCGCCTCGGACGTCGCCCCCTCGACCTTCGTGTAGCCGATGCGGTACACGTGCACGACCGCGTCGTACCCGGCCGCGACGACGTGGTGGCCCACGATGATCGGCGTCGAGATGGCGCCTCCGATGTAGTCCTTGAAGAGCAGCTTCGGCGTCGGCAGGCCCCGCTCGCCGTTGGGGCCGTTCACCTTCCGACCCGAGAGCTCGTCCTGAGACACGAGGTACAGGTTCCCGTCGATCGCCGAGAACGCCCCAAGTGCCGGCAGCGAGCCCGTCGTGTCGTAGCTGTCGTTCACGGCGACCGAGCCGATCACACCGCCCTTCCAGTCCTCGAACGCTCGGTCTCCTGTCGGGAAGAACCACTTCACCGAATCCTTGGGCGGCTTCGTCGGATCGAGCTTGAGCACGCCGCCGGGGCCTGGGATGTACTGCTTCTCGACCGGTACGAGGAGCTCGCCGAGGGCGTTCGGCACGCACGTTCCGTCCAGGTCCGAGCCGACCCGGTAGTCCCAAACGATTCTCAGGTCCGAACCCCGGAGCCCGTAGACGTGACCCGAACCACAGGACACGTAGATCGTGCTGCCGAGAAGGGCGGGCGAGGCCTCAAGGACCAGGTTGCCACCGTGCCGCGCGGCGTCTCCGGGCGCGAAGAGCTCGCGTGTCCGCAAGACGCGCGGCGTGCCACCGTACCGCCCGCTAGTCACGCGTGCAGGGTCGAGGACCTGAAAGACCGCGTTCTCGGTGCCGAGGTAGTAGCGTCCGCCGACGAAGAAGCCCGAGCCGTCCGCGTCCTGGCTGTAGCTCGCGGTCCGCTTGACGGGGAGTCGCCAAAGCTCTCTGCCCGAGCCAGCAGCGAGTGCGCGAACGGGAGCGATCCGCGGATCGCCCATCGACATGCCAAGGCCGCGCCTGGATCCGACCACGACGACGAGCCGATCGTCTCGCCCCGTCGGCCTCGGATTCTCGAAGACCGTGGGCGAGCCCTTGATGACGTCGTCGAACTCGTAGCGCCACACGCGCGCGCCGGTCTGGGCATCGACCTTGTGAAGCCCGTGATCGAATCCCCCGACGTAGAGGTACAGTCGACCTCCCTCGCGAGTGAGTGCGGGCTGACCGGTCCACCCCGTACCGGACCAGCGCACGGTCGTGCCCTTCCCGCCGCTCGTGGCACCGGTCCCGATGCGGTACTTCCAGACGACGTCGAGCTGTTCGGGCACCGGCCCGATGCCATAGAAACGCCTGCTCGAGTCGCC
>CAYWCB010000272.1:0-2461 GCA_964456615.1 uncultured Eubacteriales bacterium
GGCGCTCCTGTGCAATGGGGGGTCTGCCCAAGTACCTGCAGATGCGCTCGAGGCGTTTGCGGTCGCGCCCGTCGACGACGAGCTTCGCGTGCACGTTGAACACCGATTTTCGCGGAGCCCCAACCGTCACGCCGATATAACACCCGGCGGCACGGCGATCAGAGGAAGCGGAGGGTGAGCGAGCCACCCTTCGGGGCGAGCAGGTTGCTGGGCAGGTTCTGCCAGGGCACGCCACGGAGGATGGGGTTGTGGGCGCGGCGGGGGAACGACACGTTCACCTGCGAGCCGGTCACGCGGACGGTGCCCTTGCCCTGGACGAAGTGGCGGTGGAGCTTGGGCGCGTCGCAGTGCTCGAAGCCGCGAAGCTTGCGCGCCAGCATCGTGTAGAGCGTGTCAGCGAGCATGGTGAGCGCGAGGTCGAAGTGGACCTTGGTCAGGATCGGCGAGGACATGGAGTTGAGGTGGAAGAACTTCACGGCCTCGGCGATGCCGTTCTCGACGCGCCAGCGGCGGGCGTAGTTGCCGACGAGGGCCTCGACGAGAGCCTCGGTGTCGTTGCTGATGAGGAAGGCGGGCTTCTCGCGGCCGTTGCCGCGCACGATGACCTGGCGGATGTCGCCGTCGTAGCCGCGGAGCTGGATGGTCGACTCGTGGACCTGGGGGCTGGGGAACTTGCGCTTGTCGTGCGGGATGTGGATGCGCCTCCAACCTTCGAGCTTGTCCACGTCGCGCAGCAGGTTCTCGCCGCGCCGGCGCAGGGTGATGAACTTGACGTTGGCGGCGTTGAGCTGGGACAGCTTCGGGTAGGTCGTGAACCGCGAGTCGAAGATGAAGGTGGGCGCCACGCCCCGGCGGACCTTGCGCCAGTAGGACAGGAACTCGAGGACCTGGTCATCGGCCTCGGAGCGCCGGATGTCGGTGGTGCTGTAGAGCATCAGCTTGGACTCGGCGTCCTGGGCGAACAGCGTCAACGCGCCCTTCATCGTCTTGTTGCGCGCCCCGGCCCAGTGCTTCTCCAGCACGGATTCCTCCCCGAAGTGGGGCACGGTGTGGAAGTCGAGGTTGACGACGGGCCCGCCGTACAGACCCAGCTTGGCGACGCGCTTGACGAACGCGGTCTGGAGTTGCCGCACGTGCAGCTCGTCGAGGCCGTAGGAGTAGGTCGACATCGCCGTGCACTTGGGCAGGACGTTGAGACCGGCGAACAGGCCGAGCCCTGGATCGAAGGCGTGGTCGCCCACGTGCGCGTACCGCTCGGTGCCGAGCAGCTTGAGTGCCAGGAAGGAAAGCAGGTAGCTCAGGGCGGGGATGGTCTTGGTGCCCGGAAGGCCAGCCGCACGAACGACCCCGTCCAGGTCTACCTGGGCGATGAACGGCGCGAAGAGGAAGACGCCGGCCGCGTCCGACTCGAAGCACTGACCGTCGAGGGCGCCCAAGGTGACGGCCTGGGCCGTTGCGGGCACTGATGCACCCCGGACGGTCAACCCGACCTTGAGCTGGGTGCGGCGAGGCAGCTTCTCGAAGCCCTCCTCGGCGAGCACGCGCTCGACGGTGCGGACGCTGATCTCGACGTTCTGCTCGGATAGAAGCTGGGCGATATCTCCCGCCGAGAGGCGCTGCTCGCGCCAGGCGCGGATCTTGTCGCGGACTTCTCGGGAGACCCGTCGCCGGGCCGCCTTGCCCTCCGAGGGGGGCTCGTGGATGTCGGCCTTGCCGGTGCGGAACAGGTGTCGCATCAGCCGCACGTAGCCGGGCCTGTAGCCGAAGCGGTCAGCGACGGCGGCAGCCGGGAGCCGCTCGACGAAGGAGGCGCGCAACGCCTCGTAGCGCCGCTGCCAGTCGACCTTGGGATGGGTGAAGAAGGTCGCATCGCGCATGCTCGTCCTTATACATCGTGACGGTTAGGAAGCGCAAGCACGGCGAACAAAACACGGCGCGGCCGGACGTGCACGGCAGGTCTGCCACGGGAATCCGCCCAAGAAATGCCGCAGAACTTCGCCCATCTCGGATCCGGACGAGGCACGTCGAGAATAGCGGTGGCATGTTTTGTGCCATCCCGCTACTCGCGGTCTACGTCACCGACTATAACGCCATGTCGGGCCTAACCTCGGCCGACAGCGCCATCTACGGCCGAGAAATGCCCCCAAGACCCCAGGGCCAGGCTCACCCGAGCGCCAGCGAAGGCACCGAAGCGGCTCCGCGAAAATCGGTGCTTAAGGAAAGTGTCGCGCAAACGGTTCAGAACCGTTCAGACTGTTCAGGATTCGGTCCCGACGAGCCCGCGGACTGGGGAGAGCTGCGGGTATGAGCCCCTCGGAGCTCCTCTCGGCCCTACGTCGCCATGGGTTCACGCTCACGGTGGACGGCGCGGAGCTGGTCTGTCGTGGCCCGCTCACGCGCTTGACGCCGGAGCTGCGGGCGAACCTGCGAGCAGCCAAGGCTGACCTCGTGCGGATGCTCG
>CAYWCB010000273.1:0-2453 GCA_964456615.1 uncultured Eubacteriales bacterium
GACGAGCATGCCGGTCTCCGGGTCACGCTCTACGATCATCTGAAACGTTCTCACGGCGCACACCTCCTGACTCGAAGATAGCGCGGTCCCCGCTTCGCGACAACGCCTGTCCCACCCAACAATCGAATATCCAGTCCGTCTTTCATAGCAGGTGCGGCTCTGAACTTCAGTGTAAGACGATGAACGACACAGATCGAAACGACAAGTGCAGTCCGTGTAAGACTGCTAGAGCCCGTCGATGGGGCTGCGTACGCCGTGACCGCCGCGATTGAGGACGTGGGTGTAGATCATCGTGGTTGTCACGCTCTTGTGGCCGAGGAGCTCCTGTATGGTTCGTATGTCGTACCCGGCTTCAAGCAGGTGCGTCGCGAAGGAGTGACGGAAGGTGTGGCAGCCCACGCGTTTCGGTATCCCTGCTCGGCGGGCGGCCGTCTTGACTGCCCGCTGAAGGATTGTCTCGTCGATGTGATGACGCCCCTGTTCTCCGTTCGCGGCGTTCTTCCATCGGCGTTCCTGAGGGAACACCCACTGCCATTCCCACGACGATGGCGCGTTCGGATACTTGCGGTCGAGCGCCGTCGGCATGACCACCCTGCCCCACCCTTCGGCGAGATCCCGTTCGTGCGTAGCTCGGACCTTGAGCAGGTGCTGACGCAGTGGCTGCACGAGCGACTCGGGAAGCATCGTGTGACGGTCCTTCCCGCCCTTGCCGTCGCGCACGAGGATCTCGCGCTGGCCGAAGTCGACGTCTTGCACCCGAAGCGACAGACATTCATTCAGGCGCAGGCCCGATCCATACAGGAGCGAGGCCATGAGCCACGTCTGCCCATTCATCTCCGCGAGGACTCCGCGAACCTCGTCCTTGGTCATGACGACCGGGAGTCGCTTCGGCTGTCTGGCGCGGATGACAGTGCCGAGGTCTCCAAGTTCGTAGCCGATGACGAAGCGGTAGAAGAACAGGATCGCCGAGAGTGCCTGCGTCTGCGTGGACGCGCTGACCTTCTGGTCTACTGCAAGGTGCGTGAGAAACGCATTGACCTCAGGCTCGGTCATCTCGGTTGGGTGTCGAAGCCTGTGGAAGCGGATGTAGCGCTCGACCCACAGGGTGTAGGCCTGCTCCGTTCGAGCGCTGTAGTGGCGCGACTTCAGCGCGTCCCGCAGCTGATCGAGCAACTTCGGCGGCTGGGGTTCGGCGCTGGCGCGGTGAGCTTCGGACATGGCTCCTCCGTTCGAGTCTGCGGACTAGGTCCAACCAGGGTCTGACTGGCATTTGACCAAGACCTGAACGAGGCCCCCGGTCTCCCGGGGGCCTCGAATGCTCGATCCGCGTGTGCCGCGTGAGCGCATCGGCGCGCGTTGCGTTGGACGCGTCGGCCGCTAGTGGTGCCGCCTCGGCTTGCGGTCTCGATCGCGTCCTCCACCGCCGAAGCCGCCTTCGCGCCTGGGGGCGCGGTCACCGCCGCGCTCGCCACCCGGGCCACCGCCCGGCCCAACCGCGCCCTCGCTCGGAGGCGGTGCTTCGGGCTTGTCGAGCCGGTCAAGCGAGACCTTGCCGCGCTCGTCGATGTCGAGGATGACGACGTCGACCTCGTCGCCGACGTTCAGCACGTCTTCGACGCGCCCGACGCGGCCCTTGGCCACGCGCGAGATGTGCAGCAGCCCGTCCTTGCCGGGCGAGAGCTCGATGAAAGCGCCGAACGTCTGGATCGAGACCACGCGAGCCTTCTCGTAGACCTCGCCGATCTCGGGCTCCTTCACGATGGCCTTGATGCGGCGCATGGCCTCCTCGCCACCAAGGTCGCGCGAAGCGATGTAGATCGTGCCGTCCTCGTTGATGTCGATCTGCGCGCCGGTCTCCTCCTGGATGCCGCGGACGACCTTGCCGCCGGAGCCGATGACGTCGCGGATCTTGTCGGTCGGGATCTTGATGGTGAGGATCCTCGGCGCGAACTGGGAAAGCGCTTCGCGAGGCATCTCTATGGCCTCGAGCATCTTGGAGAGGATATGTGCCCGGCCTTCCTTCGCCTGCATGAGCGCCCGGCGCAGGATGTCGATCGAGAGCCCCTTCGCCTTGTTGTCCATCTGCATCGCGGTGATGCCGTTCGGCGTGCCGGCCACCTTGAAGTCCATGTCACCGAGGAAGTCCTCGAGACCCTGGATGTCGCTGAGGACGGCGACGGAGTCGCCCTCCTTGATGAGCCCCATCGCGATGCCGGAGACCGGCGAGGAGACCGGCACGCCCGCGTCCATGAGCGCGAGCGTCGAGCCGCAGACCGAGCCCATCGACGACGAGCCGTTCGACTCGAGCACCTCACTCACGATGCGGATCGTATACGGGAACTCCTCCTCGGCGGGGATGACCGGAGCGAGCGCCCTCTCGGCGAGTGCACCGTGCCCGATGTCGCGGCGCTTCGGTCCGCGCATGAACCCGGTCTCGCCGGTGGAGAACGGCG
>CAYWCB010000274.1:0-2420 GCA_964456615.1 uncultured Eubacteriales bacterium
TAGCCGTAGCCGGTCTCGGAGCGCGTCGGGCGGATCCCGATCGTGACCAGGTAGCCGCCGTTCGCAAGCTTCACGCCGCTCTCGATGCACTCGCGCCACAGCTCGCCGTCCTCGAGCAGGTGGTCGCTCGGGAGGACGACCATGACGGCTTGGGGGTCCTCGGCGACGAGCGTCGCAGCGGCGAGAGCGATGGCCGGGGCCGTGTTGCGCGCCATGGGCTCCTTGACGTAGCGCACGCGGTGCAAGTCACGGTCGGGCTGCGCCCTGAGGTGGTTGCGGAGCTCGTCGAAGAGCCGTTCGTTCGTGACGACGAGCACCGACGCGCCGCCCTCCGTCATCGGCGTGATGCGGTGTACCGCCTGGGCGATGAGCGACTCGGTGCCGAACATCGAGAGCAGCTGCTTGGGGTTGAGCTCGCGCGACAGCGGCCAGAAGCGCTGGCCGCTCCCGCCGGCCAGGACGCACGCGTACAGGTGAGGGATCGCAGGGGGCATTCGTGACTCCGCGCTGGGGACGTAGCTGAGCGGTGATCCGCGGCTCGGAACGCGAGACCGCACGTCAGTATAGCAATCCGCCGGCCTGTCCTCGCAGGACCCGGACCACGTTCGCACCGCGGCCAGCTAGTCCATCAGGTCCTCTTCGGCGACTTCCCCAACGGAGAGCGGCACCCGGAACGTGAAGTACTTGTGCCCGAGGTAGCTGAAGACCGCGACCACACCGATCGCCACGAGCTGTCCGAGAGCGGGAGGCATTCGCGCGATTCGGACCGTAAGCCAGAGCACGAGGGAGTTGAGGCCTTGCGCCGGCAGGTAGATCAGGTAGGCGCGGGGGATCTGGTGGCGGAGCCTGCCTTTGCTGCGGAATGCGAAGTACTTCATCGTCGTCGTGCTGATCGGCACCATGAGCACCCAGCCGAGCCACTGGACCACGAGGTAGTACGCGTGACCGACCTGTGCGAGCAGCGGCGCAGACGAGTCGGCGAGCGACTGCACGGGCGGGCCGATCGTGACGAGCAGCGCGAGGAACAGAAGGTAGCTGAGCGCCGTGTTGCACGCGCCGACGATCAGGAATCGCAGCTTGTCCCCGTGCGTGTCGTACAGGCGACCGAGCCTGTCGCCCGTCGGACTCATGACGCGGCCTTCCCGGCCGGCGCCGCCGGCGTCTCGCATTCGGCAGGGGTCATGTGAGGCCGCTATCCCCCGCTATCTCTGACCGAGCAGCTTCTCGAGCAGGTCCCTGAGCGCCGGCCCGAACTCATCGGTCTCCAGCGCCAGCGCGACGTTCGCCTGGAGCCACGAGAGCACGTTGCCGGTGTCGTAGCCGGCTTCGGTCGAGATGGCGTAGATATCCTCGGACTCGAGGAGCTTCTTCAGAGCGTCAGTGAGCTGGATCTCCTCGCCTCTCCCAGGTCGGATGTGCGGCAGGATCTCCATGACCTTCGGCGTGAGCAGGTACCTGCCGAAGATCGCGAGGTTGCTCGGTGCATCGTTCATCGCGGGCTTCTCGACGAGATCGGTGACCTGCCAGACGCCGGGCTCTACCTCGTGCCCGGCGATCACCCCGTAGCGGCTCACGAGGTGCTCCTCCACAGGCGTGACGGCCAGCACCGATGCCCCGTACTTGGCGTGCACCTCCATCAGTCTCGGCAAGACGCTTGCGTCGGGGACCAGGACGTCGCCGAGCATCACGAAGAACGGCTCCTTGCCGGTGAACGGCGCGCCGCACAGCACGGCGTGGCCGAGGCCCCTGGGCCGCTTCTGACGAACGTAGAAGACGTCGGCGATCTCGGAGATGCGCCGGACCTCGCGCAGCTTGTCCGTGTTGCCCGCGGCCTCGAGCTGGTCTTCGAGTTCCACCGAGCGGTCGAAGTGGTCCTCGATCGCGCGCTTGTCGCGCCCGGTGATGATGAGTATGTCGTCGATGCCACCGTCCACGGCCTCCTCGACGACGTACTGGATGACCGGCTTGTCGACGATCGGCAGCATTTCTTTGGGCTGGGACTTCGTGGCCGGCAGGAACCGCGTGCCGAGACCCGCTGCGGGGATGATCCCTTTCATGTGTGCGCCTTTCGCTCTCACATCGGCTTGGTCGACGCCAAGGCCGAATGATACTGCGATTGCCTCCGCCGCGCGCGCCTAGCTGGCGAGCGGTTTGACACCCCGCAAGAGAACCTCGACGACGCGGTCCGAGACCTTGGCGTCCCATCGCTCGGGATGTGGCCAGTCGCGCGAGCTCGCGAGGGCTTGCGCGAGGGCCACGAGTATCGCCCCGGCGTCGGCCTGCACGAGCCTGTTCGACCCCACCTCGATGGTGATCTGCCGCTCGGTGTTCCGCCGCACCGTGACGCAGGGCGCGCCGAGCATGCACGTCTCCTCCTGCACACCGCCGGAATCGGTGATGACCGCCGCCGCGTCTCGCTG
>CAYWCB010000275.1:0-2406 GCA_964456615.1 uncultured Eubacteriales bacterium
ACTCGAACTCGGGGTGCCTGATGAACGCGAGCTTGAAGCCCGTGACCGTCTGCGTCCACTCGAGCCGCGGCTTCTGGGTCTCCAGGTTGTGGATGATGTCCTCGACGGTGATGGCGCCCCACTCGCCGCCTTCCCAGGGGAAGTCGACGTCGACCGACTTGGTGCCGTCCTTCATGACCGAGTACGTGCAGTGACACTGCCCGCACACGAGCAGCTTCATCTGGTGCCTCGTCAGCTCTTCCTTCTTGAGTCCAATCTCCTTGATGGCCGAATCGACGGTCCACCGACGGGTCGCGAGCTCCAGGGTGGCGGTATCGTGGCAGTCGATGCATGCGGCGCCGAGCTGCTGGTGTTTCTTGGGGATCATCGCGACGGCGTCCGCATAGCTCGCCGAGAAGAGCGCCTCCTTGTCCTTCTCGTACAGGTCTTCGGCATAGGGTGACTTGCACGTCAGGCAGGCACCCCCCGCCTTCACGCGCGCCGGGTCAATGATCTGCTGATCGGTCAGCATGTAGTAGTGTCCGCGCGGCTCGTTGTACTCGATCCCGAAGCCCCACCCCTTGAAGAGCAGCGGCATGAACGGGAACTCCGAGAGCTTGTCGTAGACCTTCCCGCCGTCGAATCCGCGCTTGTACGGGCTCTTGCCGACGGGTCGCTCCTCTGCGGTGGCAAGCCAGCGCTCGTACTCGAATGGGTAGCGCTCCCCCCACACCGCGGGGTCGTGCTCACCCTCGCGAATGAGCGGAGCCGGTGTCGGTTCCTCGGCGGCACAACCCGCGACGAGCAACACGAGAGTGAGTGCCATCACCACCAGCGCCCAGACGGCCAACCCCCTGCGCCTCGAATCTGCTGCGGATGTCATCGCAACCCACCCCTCACGAAGCCGAATCGAGTGAAACTGGTGTCCATGCACCTGATACCCAGAAGCACGGCCGACGAAAGCGGCGACCGTGCACGCGAGCGCGTGCGACCTCGTGAGAGCGGCGGCTACAATCCCGTCCATGAACGAACAGCGCGAACACCGAAGCGACCGGCACTCGCACGCCTTCGGCCACGACGTGCGCCGCCCGGCGGAAACGCGCACGCGCGTTGTCATCGGCCTCACGGCCGTGACCATGGTCGCCGAGATCGTCGCGGGTCTGCTGTTCGGGTCGATGGCACTTCTCGCGGACGGCCTGCACATGGCTTCGCACGCCACGGCACTCACCGTCAGCGCGTTCGCATATGCCTACGCTCGCCGACATGCGCACAGCCCGAGATTCAGCTTCGGGACCGGCAAGGTCAACGCGCTCGGCGGATTCACCGGCGCCGTGCTGCTGGCGACCTTCGCCGCAGTCATGGCGTATGAGAGCATCCACCGTCTCTTCGAGCCGATAGCGATCGCGTACAACCAGGCGATCCTCGTCGCCGTGCTCGGGCTGGCGGTCAACGGGGCGAGTGTCTTCATCCTGGACACGGGCGACCGCAGCCACGACGAACACGAGCACCACCATCACGACCACAATCTGCGTGCGGCATACCTGCACGTGCTCGCAGACGCGTTCACCTCAGTGCTCGCGATCGTGGCCCTGCTGAGCGCGAAGTACTTCGGCGTCCTATGGGTCGACCCGGTGGTCGGAATGATCGGGGCCGCCCTGGTCGCTCGCTGGTCGATCGGCCTGCTGCGAGCGACGAGCGACGTCCTGCTCGACCGCCAGGCGCCGGACCATCTGCTCAACCGGATCAAGACCTCGGTGGAGGCCGAAGGTGACTGCCGGGTCGTCGACCTGCACGTGTGGCCCCTCGGCTCTGGCTCGTACTCGGCCATCATCGGGATTGAGGCACCGTGCTCGCTATCGGCCGACGACTGCAGAGAGCGCATCCCGCACGAGCTGCACGTGGCGCACGTGACGGTCGAGATGTGCCCCCCCGGCCCGAGTGACGCAACAGGGACGCCCTCAACGTGAGAGCGTCCCCGCGGGTTGTACATGGTGGGCCATCGTGGACGGACTTGGTGCGACGTAGTGGTATGGGGCTGCGGCGGCAACGGGCAGTATGGTTCGCGTAGGTATACTCCAAGGCTAGAAGCAGGTGTGGACTGGGGAGTCGTGGAACGGCAGCCCCAGCGGAAAGCTTGGGGGCGTGCGATGAGACGGTTCGCGATGGGTGTACTCGCGGCGGTCGCGATTTCGTTCCTTGTTCCTGCGACGGGCCTGGCCTGGACGATGGCCGCCGCAGGACACGGTCATAGCGCTTCAGTTCAGAGAGACGGCACGCTCTGCGCATGGGGAAACAACAACAGAGGTCAGCTTGGTTTGGGCGACAGTGGCGACACCGCAAGACGGACCAGCCCCACAAAGGTTGGCTCCCCCGCGGACTGGCTGTCTGTCGCAACTGGTTCCGCGCACACGGCCGCACTCAGGCGGG
>CAYWCB010000276.1:0-2369 GCA_964456615.1 uncultured Eubacteriales bacterium
CCTTGAAGTCGATCTCGCCGAGCGTGACGATGACGCCACCACCGACTACTGCGCCGGCCGAGTCGCGCTTCACATCGTCGAAGCGGTCCACCCACTTGATTCGTGAGGGCAGGTCCGACAAGGCCTGTGTCACGCCTTCCTGCGTCTGAGGGGAGAGCAGTGAGGAGGACTCGCGCTGCCACTGCGGGTCGCCGACCGTGCTATCGGTGACCCTGACGATGTAGATGACCGGCTTCGGGAACGTGCCGCCGGCAGTGTCGTCTTTGGTCGCCATCTCCTTCACGACGGCAGAGTAGAAACGGTATCGGTTCGCGACCGGGCGGCCGTCTCGGCCGCCGCCGGGGAAGCAGGGGCAGGTGAACGGGACGTCCGGGCGCAGCTGCTCGCAGGACCGACGAGCGCCAGAATAAGGAACGCATAACCCCACACGAGTGCCAGGCGGCCCACAATGTTCGCCTCCCGGAAGGAATCGGCCTAACGTGTTTGCGCATCAGCGGCGGCGCGCCAGCGTCGTCGCTGCCAGCCATGCTACGCCAGGCGGGGCGCGCCGTCCGCCTGGATGCGCTGGTCACGCATCAACCCAACAGCCTGGAGATCTCAGCAGGTACGGTGCTCATCGTGACCCCGACGAGGAGCCACATCGCCCCGACCGCCGAGACTGTCAGTCCGCCTGTCGACGCAGCTTCGAGCCTCCCACGAATCACGGCGTCTTCTTCTTCGCGAGCCACCCGCTCGTCGGCCAACGCAGCGGCATGCGCCGCGTCCCTGTCAGCCACCTCACGTCGTACCTCACCAACGGACCCCTCAACCTCACCAACGCGCCTCTCAAGACTGGCGACTCGCTCTTCGAGTGATGAGGCCACGGTGCCAATAACCCCGCTGCCGCTCAACGTGATGCCACCGACGCCAGCTATCGTTTCGCCGCCATTCACCCGTTTGACGCGCCAGCGCGGGAACCGCCGAATCCATAGGGCGAACGCCGAGAACACGCCGGGCTGACCGAAGAGCTTCCTGGTCACATGGATCCCGAAGGCGACCGTACCGATTCCGAGTAGTTGCAGCACCAGACCGCCGACTCGAATGGAGCCTTCACTCCAGCCAGCACGCGAGCACAGCCACAAGACGACCCCGAGCAAGATCAGACCGAACCCGACGGTGCGCTTGTCCCAAAGCCAGACGCCGACCTCGCGAGCGTAGGAGAGCACCCTCATTCTGACCCCTCACCCGTATGCCTAACGGTGTGCGCATCAGCTGCGCCGCGCCGCGGCGCAGCTCCGAGCCGAGCGTAGCACGCGAGGCGCGGCGTCCGCTGGATGCGCTGGTTCGATGTGTTCAAGCGGGGAACCTCGACAACCCGGCACGCGCCATTCTGTCATCATGTCCGCAGGGAGCTTCCAGGGGGAAACTGAGATGCCTCAGATGCTGGAACCAACGGGTCGACGGACTCTCCAGTGGGTCATCATCGCGCTCCTAGGTGTCGTGATCGCGCTACTGGGCGTTCTCGTGCTACAGGGGCGCGATGCGCCAGAGCCGAACCCACAGGAATCCCTCGACAGCACGGACGCCAAGGGGACGGCCGCCACTGCGACACCGACTGCCACAACACCTGCTGTCGTGCCCGATTCGACTGCTGCCCCACTTCAAGACGGCCTGTACGTCGATGGTTTTCTGCTCGATGTAGGCACGTCCAAAGCGAAGGTGCTTGAGAAGTTCGGGACGGAAGACGAGCGGGGCGAGTCGCCCGACGGAGTCAGCTACTCGTGGAAGCTACCAGACAGGTCCTACCTCGGAATCGACTTCAGTCGCGTCGGGGGTGTGATCAGGGCGAGCCTCAGCTGGGGTGAGACGGACACGGTAAACCCCCGAACCTACGCGGCGTACGATGGGCGCCGCATCGTTCCGAATCATGCGACTCTTGGGTCCATATCTCGCTCGTTCCCAGAGGGGACGATGTCGGAGCCGAACATGATGGAGAACTCGACTTTCCAGGACTACAGGCTGGTCTACGGGGGCGAGGGCAGTCTGGAGATGACCTTCGTGTGTGCGTACGAATCCATTCACCCGGACTTGACGACCATCCGGAAGTCCCAGACCGAGGTGAAGCGGCTGCAGGTGTACATGGTGACGGCAGGGCTTCCCTATCCGGAGTAGCGCGGGTCTCAGCGGGCACCGCAAGATCGCGTGCCCCCGCGGAGTTCTGGCCAGGGTTCTGGTGCCGGAACCACATCGAACGGTGTGGCGCATGACCTGCAAGGCGAGGCCCGCACTTGGCCTCGGCTTGTCGAGCGTAGCTCGCGGGGCCTCGCCTTGTCACGGTTGACGCGCTTCCATGAAAAGGACGCGGCCTGCAAGTCGTGGTTCTGGTTCTG
>CAYWCB010000277.1:0-2365 GCA_964456615.1 uncultured Eubacteriales bacterium
TCCGCCTGCCCCATGCGGGCACGTGGGCGGTGCGCGCCTACCACTACGACTCGGCCCACTACCCCACCTACTCCTCGTGGAGGTACGTGAGGGTGAGGTAGGGCGGCGCCGGGTGTTCGAGCGCGCCACGATGGGGAGGCCGCGTGGGCCGGGCGTATCCACGCGGGGCAGGAGCTTCAGGGTCACGGGCGGCGCTCGGCGGATTCTCGGCACGACCATGCGGTACAATCGGCGAGCCTCATCCCGCACCGTACCGTCCCCGGGGGCGCACACATGCGCATCGTCATCGGCAGCGACCATGCCGGATTCGACCAGAAGGAAGTCATCGCGAAGCATCTCGAGACCGCCGGCCACGACGTCGTGGACGCAGGCGCGTACAATGCCGACTCGGTCGACTACCCGGACTTCGCGCGCACTGTGGGGGGCTCGGTTACTTCCGGAGAGGCGGACTTCGGAGTGCTGGTATGTGGCACAGGCATCGGTATGGCGATGGCCGCGAACAAGATCCCTGGCGTCAGAGCGGCCAACGTGACCTCCCCGGAATTCGCACGCCTCGCGCGGGCGCACAACAACGCGAACGTCCTGACCGTCTCGGGTCGTTTCGTAGGAGTGGAGCAGAACCTCGAGATCGTGGACGCGTTCCTTGCGGAGCCCTTTGAGGGCGGACGGCATCAAGCACGCATCGACAAGATCTCAGCAATGGATTGCCCCGGCGGCTAGCCTGTCGCGGTCACGTGCGTGGCTTCGGTGGCGTGAGCCGGAAGTGAGTCGCGTCAGGAAGGGAAGTAGTCGTTCATGGCTCTTGAGAACCTGCTCGCACAAGATCCCGAGGTCGCCGCGATCATCGAGGGGGAGTTGGAGCGCCAGCGCTCCACGATCGAGCTGATCGCCTCGGAGAACTTCACCTCGTACGCGGTCATGGAGGCGATGGGCAGCGTTCTGACCAACAAGTACGCCGAGGGACTTCCCGGCAAGCGGTACTACGGCGGCTGTGAGTGGGTGGATCGCGTCGAGGAACTGGCACGGGAGCGTGCGAAGACGCTGTTCTCCGCCGAGCACGCGAACGTGCAGCCGCATGCCGGCGCGCAGGCGAATCTCGCGGTCTACTACGCGGCCATCATGCCGGGCGACACCGTCCTCGGCATGAGCCTGGCCCACGGGGGGCACCTCACGCACGGGAGTCCGGTGAACTACTCAGGCCGATGGTTCGATGTCGTGTCGTACGGCCTGGACGAGGACGAACGTATCGACTACGACGCAGTCGAGCGGCTTGCACGCGCCCACCGGCCGAAGCTCATCATCGCAGGGGCGAGCGCCTATCCGCGGGTCATCGATTTCGAGCGATTCAGGCATGTCGCCGACGAAGTCAGCGCATTGCTGATGGTGGATATGGCTCATATAGCGGGCCTCGTCGCGACCGGCGCGCACCCCTCGCCGGTACGGTCCGCCGATTTCGTGACCTCGACCTCGCACAAGACGCTCCGGGGACCACGCTCGGGGTTCGTGTTGTGCAAGGAGGAGCACGGGGCCGCACTCGACAAGGCGGTCTTTCCGGGTATGCAGGGGGGACCGCTGGAGCACGACGTCGCCGCGAAGGCGGTCGCATTCGGCGAGGCGACGCGGCCGGATTTCGCGGCCTACATCGATCGGGTCGTCGTCAACGCGAAGGCGATGGGTGACGCGATGGTGGAATGCGGTCTTCGCCTCGTCTCCGGCGGCACGGACAACCACCTCCTACTCGTCGATCTTCGATCCGCCAAGATCACGGGCAAGGACGCCGAGGCGCTGCTCGAACGCGTCGGCATCACTGTGAACAAGAACGCCATCCCCAACGATCCCGAGAGCCCCTTCGTGACGAGCGGCATCCGGGTGGGTTCCCCGGCGATGACGACTCGCGGGTTCACCGAGGGAGAGGCGCATACCATCGGCTGCTTGCTCGCCGACGCCATCTTCAACCGCGACGACGCGGCGCGGCTGGACGACATAGCGGCCGACGTCCGCGGGTTGCTCGAGGCGCATCCGCTCTACCCGGAGCTCTAGCCGTTCGCGTGGGTGGCGCGGCGGGTGGTCCCTGCCGCATGATGAGGTGACCGACCGGAGAACGTCCGGAATGCGTGCAACGGGACCGCGCCAGATGCCCGGCGACGGGCGTCGTCGCGAGAGGAGACGCAAGAGATGGTCGATCCGGCCTCCAACGACAACGTCGTGGTGATGGATCACCCGCTCATCCAGCACAAGCTCTCGATCCTTCGCGACATCAAGACCGGCGCCAAGGAGTTCCGCGAGCTCGTGAAAGAGCTCGCCATGCTCATGGCGTACGAGGCCACGCGAGACTTCCAACTCACCGAGACGACGGTCACCACGC
>CAYWCB010000278.1:0-2365 GCA_964456615.1 uncultured Eubacteriales bacterium
CGCCGGTCTCCAAAACCGGATGTTGGGGGTTCGAGTCCCTCCTGGCCTGCCAGAGCACACTCGCCGGGCATGGGCCCAGGCGTTGCAGCGAGCAGTCGGTTATCGGCTGCGTGAGACGGACGGACGAAGCATGGCGACGAAGGCAGTGGCCGCAAGCAAGCCGAACGTGTTCCAGCGGCTTGCGAAATACTTGACCGACGTGCGCGCCGAACTCAAGCGCGTAGTCTGGCCGATGCGGCCGGAGATCATCAACTCCAGCGTGGTGGTCATCATCACGTTGATCTTCTTCACGCTGCTCACGTTCACGCTCGACCAGATCGTCCTCTTCCTCGTCGAATCGCTGGCGAAGATCGGGGGCTAGATCGTGGCGAAGAAGTGGTACGTGATCCACACGTACTCGGGCTACGAGAACAAGGTCAAGACCAATCTCGAGCACCGCATAGAGTCCATGAACATGGGTCACAAGATCTTCGACGTGCTCATCCCCAAGGAGACCGTTACCGACCTCAAGGCCGGCGGCAAGCGTGTGACGAGCGAGAAGAAGGTCTTTCCCGGCTACATCCTCGTCCAGATGGAGCTCGATGACGACTCGTGGTACGTGGTGCGCAACACACCGGGAGTGACCGGGTTCGTCGGATCGCAGGGCAAACCGGTCCCTCTGAACCGCGAGGAGTTCAACCGCATCGTGAAACGCACCGAGCCGGGTGTTCGCGCGAAGACGTCGACCGACTTCGCCGAGGGAATGCCCGTCAAGGTGACGTCGGGACCCTTCGTGGACTTCGACGGCACCATCTCCGAGGTCAACCTCGACCAGGCCAAGGTCAAGGTCATGGTCTCGATCTTCGGGCGCGAGACGCCCGTGGAGTTGGGCTTCGACCAGGTCGCGAAGCTCTGACGACGCTCTCTGACGACGAGGATTCGGGCTACGCGGTTCTAGCGATGTGACAGAGGCTGCCGTGCCGGCGCGGATGATGCGCCCGCCGGGCTTCTCGCGGTGGCGCAGACGGAGAGAACGTTCGGGTCGCGCTTGGAAATGCGACGCGACGGCGAGAAAGCGAACAGGTACAGCCATGGCCAAGAAGATTGTCGGCTACATCAAGCTCCAGATTCCCGGTGGTCAGGCCAACCCGGCACCCCCTGTCGGTCCGGCGCTCGGCCAGCACCAGGTGAACATCATGCAGTTCTGCCAGGCGTTCAACGCCGCCACGCAGGACAAGGCAGGCACGATCATCCCAGTGGAGATCACGGTCTACGAGGACCGGAGTTTCGACTACGTCCTCAAGACGCCGCCCGCTGCCGTGCTGTTGAAGCAGGCCGCCGGCATCGAGACGGCCTCGGCCGCGCCGAATCGCACGAAGGTCGCCTCGGTCACCCGCGAGCAGGTCCGCAAGATCGCCGAGACCAAGATGCCCGACCTGAATGCGAACGACATCGATGCGGCGATGAAGATCATCGCAGGCACCGCCCGGTCGATGGGTATCACCGTCGAGGACTAGCGCGAGGCCCTCGGCGCCTTCGCCGAGCGAGCCACGACAGGAATGCCCCGCGGCGACGGACGCCGCGGAGTGGGAGGGCGTACGTCGCCCGCCAGGACCACAGGAGGAAGATATGAAGACGGGCAAGAAGCTGCGCGATGCACGCGCACAGATCGACCGCGAGACGCTGTATTCGCCACTCGAGGCGCTCCGGCTCGCGAAGAAGGTTGCCCCAGCCACCTTCGACGAGACGGTCGAGGCGCACTTCCGTCTGGGAATCGACACCCGCCAGGCCGACCAGTCCGCGGCTCCGTGTCGCTCCCGCACGGCACCGGCAAATCGGTTCGGGTCGCCGTGTTCGCCGAGGGAGAGAAGGCGCGCGAGGCCGAGGCTGCGGGAGCCGACGTGGTCGGGAGCGACGACCTGGTCGAGCGCATTCAAGGCGGATTCCTCGATTTCGACGCGACCATCGCCACACCGGATCAGATGTCCAAGGTAGGCCGACTCGGCAAGATCCTCGGCACGCGGGGCCTCATGCCGAACCCCAAGCTAGGGACCGTCACGGCGGACGTCGGCCGCGTGGTAGGCGAGCTGAAGGCCGGGCGCGTCGAGTATCGCGCGGACAAGTTCGGTATCGCGCACGTGACCATCGGCAAGGCGTCGTTCGACGAGAAGATGCTCGTCGAGAACTACGGCGCCGTTCTGGACGAGATCGTTCGTGCGAAGCCGTCCTCAGCCAAGGGCCGCTACATCAAGTCGATCACCGTCACGACGACGATGGGCCCCGGCATCAAGGTCGATCCGCTCAAGACGCGCAACCTGCTCGAGGAGGGCGTCTAGAAGCCATCTCACAAGTACTGCCTGAGTAAGATCACGATGCAGCCGAGCTG
>CAYWCB010000279.1:0-1723 GCA_964456615.1 uncultured Eubacteriales bacterium
GGTGGGGTTCGACGAAGCCGCTCAGCGCGCCGACCTCCTGGCCTTCACCGGCAAGGGCACGTACGTGCGCCGTCTGGCCGAGGACCTGGGAGATGCCGTGGGCACCGGCGCGTACGCGCTGACGCTGCGGCGGCGGCGGGTGGGGCCCTTCCTCGTGGGTGGAGCGGTCGCTCCCGCGGCGGTAGGGAAACCATACAAGGAGAAGGGCTAAGCCATGTTGGATCCGGCCGACACCGTCCCTGCTCCTCCCGATACCGGCTTTCGGCCGGGCAGCGCGGCGTTCTGGTCCGCCACGTGGGCGGTGGGCGTCGCCATCGGGGTGGCGCTCGGGGGTTGGCTCACGCTCGTGGGCGGGAACGGCGCCCCGGGCGTTGAGGGCCTTGACGGCCTGGCCGACCTCGTCATCCTCCCGCTGGCGTCAGGTCTTCGTCGTGCTCTTCTTCGGCCGCCTGGTCCTCTCGCTCGTCTCGTCGCGTTCGGCGTGAATACGCCACAGCGGCTATCGCGAGGGCGAAGACGCCGAAAGCGATGAGGTCTTCGGGGACATCCAGGCCGAAATCAAAGCCGCGGACCACCGAGCGGAACACGTAGGCGGCCACGGCCACGGCCACGGCCGCCCACAACGGAAGCCGGATCTTCGGGCGCGGGACGCTCACTCAGAAGGCTCCGCGCGCGTCGGAGCTTCATCGCGTTCTTGGTCCCCCGTGGCGTCCGATGCCGGTGCGGATTCAACTTCGCCACCGGGCGTGCCCATGTGACGGCGTCGCCGTCGCAGCACCGAGCGAACGACGAGTGCGACGACCAGAACGAGGACGAGGAGTGGCGACAGGGCGATGATCACGGTGATCGTCGAGCGCAGGGCCGCCGCGGCACCTCGCACGCCGTCGCGCACCGCATCCACGAACCCCCAATCGGTGCCTTCAGGCCGAACGATCGGCTCGGGCCTGACGAGCTCGACTGTGAGCGTGCCGTACGAGATCTGGTCGTTGAGGTAGGCCAGCTGGGACTGTAGTGACTCGATCTCTCCACGCACCCTCGAGAGCTCGGTTTCAACCAGGAGCATCTCCTTGACGTCCTTGGCGGCGTCCAGGAACTGGCGTAGCCGGACCTCCTCGGCTTGGAGGTTCTTGAGCCGCGCACTCATGTCGATGTGCTGGCGGGTCACGTCGGTCTGGTTCGCGCTCTCGCGAAGCACGGCTCCCAGCGCCGCGACGCGCTTCGAGAACTCGGCGAGGCGGTCGCTCGGCACGCGCAACGTGGCCCAGGCACCGAGCGGCACCGAGTCGAGGGAGACCTCCTCGGCGCCGAGCGGGCGATAGATGGGCGAATCGGTGTCCGAGCTCACCTGCAGGTCGTCGATCTGCCCTTTGAACTGCGACGTGAGCGAGCGGATCTTCTCAAGCGTCTGCGTGATGTCGTCGACCCTGAGGCGCATGGTCGCGGTTCGGACGAGCAACTGCTCGGCTGCTGACGCGTCGCCCCCCTTCACCACGCCATAGGCCTGAAGAACCGCCGCGTCCCTGTCCTCCGTGCCGTCGGCGCCCGCTTCTTCGGGCACGGCAAGCGGCGGCGACGCCTGTGTCGTGACGCCGGTCCCCGAGGTGGCTTCGTCTCCCTGTGTCGCGAGAGAGCAGCCAACGGGCGCGAGCGAGAGGGCAAGGACGATCAAGCCGACGATCAGGTGTCGTGCCCGGTGGTGCGTGCGTTGGGTTCGGGGTCGCAT
>CAYWCB010000279.1:1737-2353 GCA_964456615.1 uncultured Eubacteriales bacterium
AACGCCGGCCGCCCTCGGCAGGTGCGAGAGGACGTCCGGCGCCTGAATACTGGTCTATGGAGGGGACCCTAGGGCTGGTTACGCGATTCCTGCCGCTTGAGCGAGACGGCGGCGTACGTGCCGATCGCCACTCCGATTACCGCGACCGCGAAGAACGCGAGAACGAGTACATTGAAGACGGTGGCAGCGATATTCGATGTCATTCGGTCCTGTCACCTCCGTACGCGATCCGACAACTCGCCCGATTCTACCGTCGAAAGCGACAGCGCGGCAACCGGAGCACCGCCGCCTTCTCCTCCATATTCCTCTGTCAAGCGTCGAGTCCTGCTCACCGGCTCGATGCTGCCGACGTCGCGTCAGCCGTCCGGGTTCACACAATGAGACGCGCTTTCTCGACCCCGAGTTCGCATCCCCCTCGCTCGAGTTCGCGGTCGCGCTTGTCCGCGAGAGGGCGCGCGTTCTGCGCTCGTCGCGCTGCGGGATGGCGTGCGGAAGACCCGGGTGGGTACGCAGGGTAGTTGCGTGGGATGAATTCCCGTCCAAGGGTTGCAAAGTGGGATGCAGTGTCATAGAGTCTCAGCATCGGGAGCCGGGAAGGCACTCAGGCCCGGTTCGA
>CAYWCB010000280.1:0-2348 GCA_964456615.1 uncultured Eubacteriales bacterium
CTAACGTTGTAGAGATGAGCGGCGAACGTAGTGAGTCCGCTCGATCTCTTGGTTGGGCTCGACGAGAGCTACGTTGATGGGACACCGGATTCCGTTTCCGAGCAGAGCTTCTCTCGCCGGCGAATCCGGTCTTGCTAGTCTGGGGTAGATCTCATCGTGCGCACCCGTCGAGCCGCTAGGCCCAGCGCGACTACTGCAAGGAGCGCCAGGCTCCAGCGGGATGAAGACGGTGTAGGCACGGCCTCGGCTGCGCCGCCAATACCGTAGATGCTGAAATGCGTGGTCTGAAACGTGAGTTCGTTCGCTACCGTGTCGAGGGTTGCCCCCGAAACCTCGCGCCATTCCTGCTCACCAGGATCGTACAGGAAGATGCCGAGGCTTTCCTCTCGAAGCCCGTCGATCTGCTCATGTCTATAAGGAAGCGAAATCGTAGCCGGCTCGTCGAAAGTGATGCCATCCGGGCCAAACTCATGAGCGACGGCAATCCGCGCGATGCCGGGTGGCACAGCATAGGGCGACGGTGGCTCCGGCAATGGTTGCTCGCCGATGTAGAGCAGGGTATCCGCGCCAACAGCGCCCTCGGGTATGGACACCGAGGCCGACAGCAACGGCCCGTGGCACCACCAGCAATCCACATCGACAGACGGTAGGGCCGACTCGGGGACCGTGCACTGACTTGGGGAATGGCAGCTTGTGCACTTCCCCCTAGGGTGCCAATCGGGGGGCTTCGGCTGCACCGCTCCGGGCTCTGTGACCACCCCGCACTTCCAGGTTGGTTTGATGCGAATCGTCACGATAGAACCGGGCCTCGTCACGAAGGCAATGTGCACGACGATAGTCGTCGAAGGCTCCCACGAGGGCGCATTGTCATTGCCTTTCCAGAACCTCAGGACCTGGCCATTCGAGCGGCTGCCGTTGAGGACCGTTTCGGGAGGCGCAGGGTCGCCGGGCTCCACGGTGGTGGTCTCCACGTGCGTGTCGCTGTGGAAGACGGGGGCGTTCATTGCGTCGCTGACAATCTCGATGGTGAAGTCGTTACATCCGTCCTTAAAGGATGGCCCGATGTGAACCGGGAGAAGCCACGACGGTCTACTGCTCTCGGCGCCTGGCTTCGGGATGATGGTCACAGTGCCTACCTGTGAGGGGGCTTTCCGCTCCCAGTTGGGTGTCACTGTTACCGTGTTCAAGGTCGTAGGAGCTGCGCCGAGATCCTTCGCGAGGACCGACAACGGCCTACAGAGCGAAACGTTCAGGAGAACCACTGCACCGAGGAGCACGGCGCAGCCTTCCAGGGTTCGTCGTGCCCCCATGTCTCCCACCCCCAACGTCTACGCTGACGGCGACGGAGCAGCACCTACTGCGCGCAGAAAGCCGCCGTAGCTGCAAGCTGTGCCTTCAGAGCCCTCCTGCGTATGCGCTACCATAGCACCCTACCCAAACCACGGCAAACACACCGGAGCGTTCTTGTCAAGCTGAACACGTCCAGTGGTTGAGCCCAACGGCGTTGCGCGTAAGCGGCGGCGCGCTCCGCGCCGCCTGCCCTTGATTCTACGCGTCGAGGCGCGCCGTCCGCCTTGACGCGCTTGTTCGACGGCGCCTCCAAACATATGAATGTCGAAAGCCGGGACGCATCGCCCCGGCTTTCCACGATGGATATCGCAGCAAGGACTACTTCAACTTGGCGGCGTCTCCGATGTCCCAGATGATCTGTCCGCTACCCAATAGCGATGCGTCGTAGAACATCTGAAGACCCTTGGCGGTCTTGGGGACTTCCCACACGATCTCGCCGCTGCTCTTCTGTCCAGGCCCGATCTCGCCTTCACTGAGCGTCTTCGCCTTGCTGTGGATGGTCTGACTGGCGGCGTAGCCGGCGTCATCCTTGAGGGAGGTCTGCATGATTGAGCTCACCGCTTCAGCTTCGCTGCCCTTGTTCTCGAACGTGAAGTCGCCCGCGACGAAGATGTTGCCCTTCTCCTGCGGCTGGTCGAAGTCCGTCGGAGCGAGCACTCGCATCTTGTTGAGCGTGACAACCATGTCACCGATCTTCACCTGATCGCCGACCTTGTAGGTCTCGCTCGTCGAGGCGGTGCCGTTCTCGGTCGTGGCGTCGCCCGACTCACCCACCTTCGTCGGTGTCTCGGTCTCGCATCCGACAACGAGAATCGAGAGGACGACAAGACACAGGGCAACTAACCAGATTCGCTTCACCGTGACCTCCCTCAGTCGAGTCCCCAAGCGCAGTAGCTTCCCACGACGATTGATTCTAGACACGCCACTGACATTCCTGCTAGCGAGCATACTCGCGGTCGGGTCCGTCGAACGCTGTTCGGCGTAAGCGGCGGCGCGCC
>CAYWCB010000281.1:0-860 GCA_964456615.1 uncultured Eubacteriales bacterium
GCGTTACGCGGACACTTGAGTCTCGAAAGGAACATGTGATGTCTGAAGTCGCTGCTCGGAACTCGACGAACACGCTGGTGATCGTGCTCGCGGTCGCCGTCGTGGTTCTCGCGGCTGTGTTGGGGTACACGATCTGGAGCAACGCGAACTCGGTGCCCGATGTCACCGGCTCGCCCGCGGCCGGGCTTAGCGCCACGACAGGCGGCGGGACCGCGGTCGACCGCTCGACCGGCATGGGCGCAGCGGACCAGGCGGGGGCTCCTGGCGCACCGGCTGCTCCCGGCGGGGACCAGGCCGCGTTCGATGCCAAGACCGCGACGCAGGTCCCGAAGGGCACCGAGCCGTTGGCCTTCGTCAAGGCCTACCATGAGAGCCTGCTCAAGGGCGACTACGAGGCCGCCTATAAGATGCTGCCGGCAGACAAGCAGCAGTCCTACGGTGACGCTGCTTCGTACGGCGAGCAGGTCAAGGCGTACGGCATCACGAGCTACGAGCTCGGTGAGCCCACAGAGAGCGGCGACACGTGGACCATCCAGGCCACCCAGGTCACGCCCCAGATGCCCATCACGTATACCTGGACGCTCAAGAAAGTCGGCGATCAGTGGTACGTGGCGTCGAGGAGCATGGCTGGCCAGTAGGTCCGATCAAGCGCGCGAGCGAAGCAAGGGGCACCCACCGGGCGCCCCTTTTCGTTGCTTGTGGCCCCTTTCCTCGGCGCGGCTACGCTTCGCGTCGTATCTCGCCCCGGTGCCGGACGCGTCAGTGACGCGTGCTAGTCTGGGCCGATGACGAACGAACCGCTCCACCGACTCCTCGTGCCCGGCACCGACCCGGTGATCGCAGGAGCGTACGCGTCGCTC
>CAYWCB010000281.1:908-2341 GCA_964456615.1 uncultured Eubacteriales bacterium
CTTCGAGGACGAGATCGTGATCGTCGACATCGAGACCACGGGCTTCGACCCCGATTCCGACGCGATCATCGAGATCGCCGCCGTGCTGATGCGGGGACCCGAGGTCCTCGACCGGTTCCACACCATGGTCGATCCGGGCCGCTCTCTGCCGCTCGATACCGTTCGGCTCACTGGGATCACGGACGAGGACCTCGTCGGCGCTCCGAGCATCGAGAGCGCCGTCGCATGGCTCTCGCAGTTCGTGGCGGGGCGGGACGTTGTGGCCCACCATGTGGCGTTCGATCGGGCGTTCCTCACGGAGGCGGGCGGTGCGCACGCGTTCCCGGGTGCGTGGGTCGACAGTCTCCAGCTCGCGCGCATAGCGCTCCCGCGTCTTCGCTCGCACCGCCTGCGTGATCTGGCCGAGGCGTTCTCCGCGTCTTCGGCCACGCACCGCGCGGCGGACGACGCTGAAGCCCTCGCCGCGCTGTGGCGGGTCTTCTTGTGCGGGCTCGACACCTTGCCCGCGTCGCTCGTGTCGCGGCTCGCCTCCCTGGGTCCCGGCACCCCCTGGGCGCTTCGAGGGGTCCTGTCTCACCACGCCCACGGCCGGCGCGCGCGGCCCTTCGACGTGAAGGACCTTCGCAAGGGCGTGAGAGAGCAGCGGGCGGAGGCGTTCGACGACGCCGACGACATCGCGTGCGTGTGTCCGTCGGCGGAGGACGTCTCAGCGCACATCGGCTCGGCGGGGCTGGCCGGGAGGATGTACGCCGGCTTCGAGGAGCGGGCAGAACAGGCACAGATGGCCCAGGCCGTTCGGCGGGCGTTCGAGACGCGGTCGCACCTCGCCGTCGAGGCGGGCACGGGCGTGGGCAAGTCGGTCGCGTATCTCGTGCCCGCGGCCCTGTTCGCGCTTGAGAATCGCGTCGCTGTGGGTGTGGCCACCAAGACGAACTCGCTCACCGACCAGCTCATCTACCACGAGCTCCCGGGTCTCGCCACGGCGCTCGCCGAGGAGGGGCTCGGCGAGCTCGACTACGTGTCGCTGAAGGGCTATGAGCACTACGTCTGCCTGCGCAAGCTCGACCGCCTTGCGTCCGAGCTCGAGGACGCCGACGAGGAGACGCTCGCGACGGTGGCAACGCTGCTGGCGTGGGTCGCGCAGACCACATGGGGGGACCTGGACGCCGTCAACGTGCACTGGCGTCGCGAACTCCGGTTCGCCGTGCAGGCCACGCAGGCCGACTGCTCTCGCAAGCGCTGCCGCTTCTTCCCGCACCTGTGCTACGTGCACGGCGCTCGGCGCAAAGCGGCGAGCGCGCATGTCGTCATCACCAACCACGCGCTGCTCTTCCGCGACGTCGTGGCGGGTGGAGGCATCCTGCCGCCCGTCAGGTACTGGGTCCTCGACGAGGCGCACGGTACCGCGCCGCAGGAACTCGCGGCGCAGCGCG
>CAYWCB010000282.1:0-2324 GCA_964456615.1 uncultured Eubacteriales bacterium
GATCCACGCGAGCTTGTCGAGCAGGTAGTCGGTCGCGATGAAGCCGTCGGCGAGCACGACGCGCTCCGCCGACGAGTGCGAGATGTCGCCGCTGAGTACGAGCCTGAACGCTACTCGGCGAACGGCGCCGCGCCGAGGAACACATCAAGCGCCACGCCCCCGGTACCTACAACAAGCACTCGGTCGGGCGAGAAGCGATCGGCGAATGCCTGTAGGCCCCTGAGGTCGCCGCTCCCTGCTCCCTGTCCGCTCTTGACTTCGATAGCGCCCACGACACCTACGCGCTCGACCACGAAGTCCACTTCGAGCTGGCCGTCGCGCCAGTAGCGCACCTCACCACCCCCTCGCAACGCGTGTGCGATGAGGTGATCTCCGACGGCGGTCTCGACGAGCCGACCCCAGTGGGCCGAGTCAGCCCGAGCTGACTCGCGCGATAGGCCGACGATCGCGGACACGAGCGCCGTGTTCAAGACGAGCAGTTTCGGGCTCGAAGCACGACGCCGGACCGCGTGACCCGAGTGCTTCTGGAGGCCCATTGCGAGTCCCGCGCCCGACAGCAGATCGAGATAGTGGGCGAGAGTGGTCGTGTTGCCGGCATCCACGAGTTGGCCGAGCATCTTGTTGTACGAAAGCTCCCGTGCCGAGTACCCGCAAGCGAGCGCGAACAACCTCCTGAGTAGCGCGGGCTTGTCTACGCGGGCGAGCAGGAGGATGTCGCGGGAGACCGCGGTCTCGATGAGCGAGTCCAGGATGTAGGACCGCCAGCGCTCCTCGTCGTCGATCAGCGTGGCGGCACCCGGGTAGCCGCCGAAGTACACGAACGTCTCCACGTCCCACCCGAACGCGTCGCGCATCTCGTCATACGTCCAGTGGGTCGCGCGGATGACCTCGAATCGCCCGGCAAGGCTCTCGGTCAGCCCTCGCTGCACGAGCAGTGCCGACGAGCCGAGGAGTACGACTCGGATATCTGCGCCCGAGGCCGTATCTGCGTCCCACTGCGACTTGATCGCCTCAGACCAGCCCGCAACTTTCTGTACCTCGTCGAGCGCAAGAATGACGACCGAGGAAGCTGACCGCGCGATCGAGCGCGCGACAGCCCACTGTTCTTCGATCCAGACCGGAGGCAGGGGCGCGGGGCTGTCGGCGGTCGCGTAGTGATACGGCATGGCTGCCCCCTCGAGCGCCTGCCTGACCGACGTGGTCTTGCCAACCTGCCGTGGCCCCGTCACGACCTCTATGAACTGGCGCGGTTCTGCCAGTCGGCGCTTCAGGATCTCGGATGTGTAGCGGCGGTAGATCGGATCCTCCGATGGCGGCGCGAGCTATTTACTCACTCTCTTGAGTATTATTGCTCATAGCGCTGAGCAAAAGCAAGCGGGCCGCTACAATCTCTCAAACACTCGCCCCGCGCGCTTGAGGAACTCCCGCGGGTCGAACGCCGCATCCAGCTCCTCGGCGCTCACCCCCGCCGCCGCGAACTCTTCGTCTGCCTCGAGCGCCTCCCAAAGCCCCGGTCCCGATCGCCCCTGCTGCACGTCCTCCCACACGCGCATGGACGCCCGCTGCACGAGCGCGTACGCGTCCTCGCGGAGCATGCCCGTGCCCACGAGAGCGAGCAGCACGCGCGAGGAGTAGATGAGCCCGCGCGTCTTGTCGAGGTTCGCGAACATGTTCTCGGGGTAGACGACGAGCCCGTCGAGGACCCACGCTAGCTTGTCGAGCAGGTAGTCGGTGGCGATGAAGCTGTCGGCGAGCACGACGCGCTCCGCGCTCGAGTGCGAGATGTCGCGCTCGTGCCAGAGCGCCACGTTGTCGAAGCCAACCTGCGCGTTCGCCTTCACCACGCGCGCGAGGCCGCAGAGGCGCTCGGCAGTGATGGGGTTCCGCTTGTGCGGCATCGCCGACGAGCCCTTCTGCCCCTTGGCGAACGGCTCCTCGGCCTCGAGCGTGTCCGTCTTCTGGAGCGCGCGCACTTCGGTCGCGACCCACTCCGCGGTGGCGGCGACCGTCGCCAGCACCGCGAGCACGTGCGCGTGCCGATCGCGCGCGATGACCTGCGTCGACGCCGGGTCAGGCTCCAACCCGAGCTTCTCGCACACGTACTTCTCGACGAAGGGGTCGACGTTGCTGTACGAGCCCACCGCCCCGCTGATCGCGCCCCACGCGCACGAGAACTTGCGCGTTGCGACGAGGCGCCCCTCGGCGCGCCTGAACGCCTGCGCCCAGGCCGCCCACTTCATGCCGAACGTCATCGGCTCGGCATGGATGCCGTGTGTGCGCCCGACGCAGAGCGTGTCCTTGAACTCGAGCGCGCGGCGCGTGCA
>CAYWCB010000283.1:0-2309 GCA_964456615.1 uncultured Eubacteriales bacterium
ACGCCGGGATCCAGCCGGGGGTCGGTCCGCGCATCGTTCACAACGAGCGGCGCGTCGTCTCTCGCGGCGAGCAGGGTCGCCGCGAGCTGGTAGTCCACCGACGCAGGTGTCGGCCCGCGTCCCGCCGGCCCCACAGGTACCGCCACAGACCAGCGGTTCTCGATCTTCACCGAGATACCGTAGGAATCGGCCTGCAACGCCTGCGCGCATGCGGCTGCCAGGGAGTCGAGGACCTCGTCGAAGTCCAAGGTCGCGCTCACCGAAGCGGTCACTTGACCCAACAGATCGGTGAGCCGCTGCAGTTCGACTTCTTGCGTGATGTCCTCAGTGAGCCCGATGGCGCCGGATATTTCCCCCGACTCGTCGGTCAAGGCGACCGTGGTGAAGCGCACGGTGGCCTCGGCCCCGTCGAGCCGCGTTATGTCGGCGATGGCGACGTGCTCCTCGCCCGTGGCCAGCGTGCGCACCGCGGGCCAGTCGCTTCCGTGCAGCTGCTTCCCGGTCATGTGGTCTCGCGCCTTGTACTGGCGATAGTCCGCGGGCTTTGCCGCCTTGGAGAGCTTGCCCGCCCATATCCGGTCGTTGGCCTCGTTCAACTCGAGCACCGCTCCGTCCGCGCCCAGGAGGGTTATCCCGATGGGGAGCTCATCGATGATCTGTCGCAGTCTCGACCGTTCCGCCTCGATCGTCTCCTGGTATCGCCGTGCGAGGTCCTCGGCTGCCTTGCGCTCGGTTATGTCGAGCGTCATCCCGATCGACCGGACGATGTTGCCGTCTTTGTTGCGCACGTGGACGCACCGCTCCTGGACGAAACGGACTTCGCCAGTGTGCTTGCGGACTACCCGATGCTCGACCTCGTAGGTGTCTCGCCCCTCTCGGATGGACCCCGTGTACGCTTCGTCCACGAGCTGCCTGTCGTTGGGGTGCACCGTCTCGAGGAAGGCCTCGTAGGTCGCCTCGAACTCCTGCGGTTCGAGCCCGAAGATGCGGTAGGCCTCATCCGACCACGTCAGCACGTCACGGACGAGGTCGAGCTCCCAGCTCCCCAGATGGGCAATCTCCTGCGTGCGGGCGAGCCGCTGCTCGCTCTCCCTGAGCGCGCGTTCCGCTTCAATGCGCGCGGTGATCACCTCGGAGGAGATGATGATCCCGCCGATGGTCTCCTCCGAGGAGTACCACGGGCGGACCTCCCACCGGATCCAGTCCGTGTGCCCGTCGGCGCGCACCCAAGGATCGGCGTCGTCGCGCTGGACGGCACCGGTGAGCGCACGCGCGTGGACGTCCTTCCAGCGAGGGGGCAGGTCGGGGAGGACCTCGTAGTGGTTCTTGCCGACGATGCTCTCCTCTCCAAGGCCGAAGTCCGAGTACCAGCGGCGACTGGCCGATAGGTAGTTCATCTTCGTGTCGAACATGGCGATGGCTGCCGGCGCGTGTTCGATGAACAGCCGTAGTCGCTCCTCACTCTGGCGAAGTGCGGCCTCGGCCAGCTTGACCGTGGTGACGTCGAAGAAGACGATAGCGATGCGCTTCTCGTCGACCACGTAGGCGCTGATGTCGAACCAGCGCTCGAGCGGCTCCAGCCAATACTGGAAGTGGACCGGCTCCCCCGACTCCCACATCGCTGTGATCCTGCCGAAGTCGTTCGGTCCCAACGTCGGGAAGAGCTCGGAGACTCTCATTCCGATCACGTCTTCGGCGATGATCCCGCTGTGGTGTTCGAAAGCCGGGTTGGCCTCTGTGAGGCGCACGTCCACGAGCTTGCCGCGTGCGTCGCTGATGACCTCTGCGGCCACGAACCCTTCACTCATCGTCTCGAAGAGCGACCTGAAGCGGTGCTCCGATTCGCGCACGGCCTCCAGAAGACGAGCCCCTTGAAGACCGGACGCGACTTCGGATGCAAACGACTCGATGAAGGCGACCTCGGACGGGGAGAACCCGTGCCGGGTGGGCCATCCGATCTCCAGCGTGCCAAACGGACGGCCACCGTAGACAAGGGGCACGAGCGCGACCGACTGGACGCCCGAGGCGGGGGACAGGCCGGCGACTTCTTCGCCCACGAATCTCGCGAGGTCGTCGATCCACATGCTCCTTCCGTCTTTGAGCACGGCTACCGCGGCGGAGTCGGGCTGGGCGCGCTCGCCAAGATGAGGAGGGTCGGCTGGACTCGCGTGGGCGCCGATCGTGATGAGCCCCTGGTGGTCGTCGATCATCACTCTCACCGTGCGGGCGCCCATCAGTTCCGCGGCTATGTCGGCCACTCGCTGGGCAAGCTCATCTTGTCCGAGATTGGCGGTGCCGATGTCGGCGAC
>CAYWCB010000284.1:0-808 GCA_964456615.1 uncultured Eubacteriales bacterium
CGCGTTCGGGAGCGTCATGTGACCCGCAGGCACCTGATGAGAATGGCCTCGGCGGTCCTCGGTGGACTGGCCGCGGGTCTCGCATTCCTCGCGGCGTTGCTCGTGCTGAACTCCGGTGGGGCTCTTGCCGGATGCACAGCGCTCACGGGCGCGGGGTGGACGATCCCGATCCTTGCCGGTCTGATCGTGGGTGGGGTCTCGTGGGTCCTTCTCTCCGATGACGGCAACCGCCCGAGTGGCGGCTCGATGCTTCGTGTACGCTGCGATGGGTGCGGGAGGCCGGTGGCGGCGGACTGGCGACTGTGCCCGTACTGCGGCGAGATCACGGAAGCGGACCGAGACGTGGTGCTCGGGGGATCGGCCGGCGGGGCACCCCGGTAGGTCGTGTGCCGGCACGCGCGCCCAGTCCGCGCCGGAGTGTGGTGGCCCAGCACGTGCCTGCACCGTTAGGTGCGCGTGCGCCAAGCACGGTCGGCCGGCGCGGGCCCGTCCGTCTGGTTGGACCGGCCGCTGTCCGGGTAGTGTGTGTCAATCGAAGCAGGCGAGTTGAAGGCGGAGGGCGCAGGCATGTCGACGGAATCGAAGGTAGTACGCTTCACCACGACCGGCATGCACTGCCGTTCTTGCTCGATGCTCGTAGACATGACGCTCGACGACCTTCCGGGCGTGGAGGAATCGCGAACGGATCTCGCCAGCGGTACGACCGAGGTAAGTTTCGATCCTGAGAGAGTATCCGTCGAGGACATGATTAACGCGATCCGCAAGGCCGGCAAGCTCCCGTGGGAGATCGAACAGGAGGAGTACGTGC
>CAYWCB010000284.1:834-2304 GCA_964456615.1 uncultured Eubacteriales bacterium
ATCCTCGGCGCAATTCATCGCGGGTCAATCGGAGGCTGAATGGACGACACTGTAGGGTTCGCTGCCGCATTCGCGGCCGGCATCGCAACATTCCTGTCGCCGTGCGTCCTTCCGTTACTCCCGGGATACCTCTCGTTCATGACCGGCATGACAAGCCGCCAACTCACCGACGACCGTCCTCCCATGCCGGTCGTCCTCATCCCCAGTCTGCTCTTCGTGGCGGGGTTCTCGATCATCTTCGTTGCGCTCGGTGCTTCAGCGTCTATCGTCGGGCAGTTCCTGATCGAGTACCGCGAGGTGGTGACCAAGGTCGCGGGCGTGCTCGTCTTCGCGTTCGGTCTCCTCCTGACCGGCGTCATCAAGACTCCGTGGCTCTACAGCGAGGCGCGCGTTGATCTTGAGAAGACGCGCAGATTCGGGCGAGGAGCGGCTCTCGTGATGGGCATGGCCTTCGCGGCGGGCTGGACGCCGTGCGTTGGTCCGATCCTTGGGACGATTCTGGCACTCGCCGCCGGTAGCGGGGACGCGGCTCGTGGCGCGGCCCTGCTGCTCGTCTACTCGCTCGGGCTCGGCGTGCCTTTCGTTCTGACCGCGGTCTTGTTCGGCAAGCTCACAGGTGTGTTGATGTGGCTGAACCGGCACTCATTGGTGATGAACCGCGTGGCCGGGGCGGTCCTGATGGTGCTCGGAGTGCTCATCTTCACCGGTCAGCTCGGGCGGCTTGCCGGGTGGATGACCAGAGTGATCCCCACGTTTCAGATCTGAGGCCGCCCCACGCCGGAGATCCCCATGTCCGGCACGTGTGGGCCGTTGCGCGTGCTTCCGGGTGTGAGTGGTCGCGCAGAGGGATCAGTGCGTGAGCACAGACCCGCTCGACGTCAGGTCTCACGTTCGCCGACGGGCCGCTATGCACTACGATGTGTGGTGAGCCCGACGGAGGGACACAATGCCGAGAGCGAGCCGCAAGACCGGCAGTCTTGCTTCCGATATTCTTCGGCTCACCCTGACGGTGGGCATCGTGACGATCTCGGCGGCGCTGGTCGTGACCGTCTTCGAGTCCTACCGGCTTTCGGCTTCTCAGACCGACGAGCGGATCGGCGCGTACCTTCAGGTCTTGAGAAGCGGACTTCTCGGCCACCTGTCTGCGTCGAAGACACTCGTCGAACAGGCCTCGGCTGGAATCTCGGAGGCCTCCGAGGAACGCGCTGGGACGCGCCTTCTTGCCGCCCACTACGTTCGGGCATCGGACCTGCTCGAGGGCCTCGTCCTGCTGACGCCTGATGGCCAGGTTGAAGCATCGTACCCGGCACTTCGAAGCTCCCTCCCGTCCCCAGCCGTTCAGTTCGCTCGGGGGCTTCCCTCCGGACGGGCGCGGGTATTCCAGTCGGGGCCTGCTCTGCCGAAGACGCCGTGGCTTTGGTGCGGGCGCAGGGTTACCGTGCGCAACGGTGAGCAGAGAGTGCTGCTCGG